>JAISNZ010000150.1 GCA_031275955.1 Desulfovibrio sp.
CCCCGGCGGGCACAGCCTGCGGGGTGTAGTTCGCCCACACCTTCCGCGGCTGGGATTTGCATCCAAAACCCTGCCGCGAAAGGGTACCTGTTTCAGGCGATATTCCCAATCCGAGGCAATCTCGCCCTGAGAATTGGCCCGCTCCGCTTTTTTCGGCCCGGCGGGAATTTGGGAGACCGCCGCCCTGCGGGCGGCTTATTTTTTCCTTGTCAAAACCGGACGATCCACGTATGGGGAATGGTTCTTACCTGTTTGCCGCCGCAAGCCGGTCGCCCCTTGGTCCGGCCCTCCGGCCTCCAAATTTTTCCGAGGTCCGCCATGAAAGAAAAGATCCACCCGCAAACCTTCCAGGCCACCATTACCTGCGCCTGCGGCTATGAAAGCGAGGCTCTTTCCACCAGGGGAAAAAGCCTGCATGTGGAAATCTGTTCCCATTGCCATCCCTTCTATACCGGAAAACAACGCTTTGTGGACACTGCCGGGCGCATTGACCGCTTTCGGAAAAAATACGCCCAGACCTCCAAGTAGGGCAATCCCAGAAGGACATCGCCCCGGCGTCCGCTCACGCGGCCGCCGGGCGCGAAGGCGCAATCCCTTTGCGCCCGGAAGCGCCGGAGCGGGTCTAGTCCAAAGAGAACTGTATGCGTACCCTTAAAGTGGTCATGCTCTAAGATGTCCGGCCTGCCCGCTCCCCGCGCGGCGCCGTGGTCGGCGCTCCCGCCCCCGGGACTCCTTTCGGCCTTTGCCCGGGAAAGCCTCGCCGTGGGCGGACAGGCCGTTATGGAAGGCATCATGATGCGCAACGGCGACCGTCTGGCGGTGGCCGTGCGTCAGGCCGATTCCGGCATCATCGCCGTCAACCTCCCCTGGGTCGCCCTGTTCAGGCATTCCCTGGCCCAACGCAAGTGGATCCGCGGCTTTCCCATCCTCATGGAGACCATGGTCAACGGCATCAAGGCCCTGAACCTCTCCGCCGAGCTGGCCGCCGAAGCGGAAGGCGAAAAGCTCAAGCCCTGGCAGATCGCCCTTACCCTCGCCCTGGCCATCGGCCTGGCCCTCCTTCTTTTTGTCGTCGTCCCCCACCTGCTGACCATTCTTCTCGGCTTTCTTTCCCTCTCCGGCGGGGTCGAAGGCCTTTCCTTCCATCTCTGGGACGGCCTGTTCAAATTCGCCCTCTTCCTGGGCTACATCGCCCTCATCTCCACCCTGCCGGACATCCGCCGCGTCTTCGAATATCACGGGGCCGAGCACAAAACCATCGCCGCCTTTGAACACGGCGAAGACCCCGTATCCGCTTCGGCCGCCGCCAAATACAGCCGCCTGCACCCCCGCTGCGGCACCACCTTTCTCCTGTTCGTCCTCTCCCTTTCCATCCTCCTCCACGCCGTGACCCTGCCCCTCTTGCTGATCCCCTGGCAGCCGGAAAGTCCCTTCCTCAAACACGGCCTCATCCTGCTTTTCAAGCTTTTCCTCATGATCCCCATCAGCGCCCTGGCCTATGAACTCATCCGCTACGCCGCCCGGCTGGAGAACCGCCGCGCGGGCCGCATCCTTTCCGCCCCAGGCCTGCTCCTGCAGACGCTGACCACGCGGGAGCCCGACCGCGCCCAACTGGAGGTCAGCCTTGTGGCCCTGCGCGAGGCCCTGGGCGACGAGGACGCCCCCGCCATCCTCACCCCCCCGTATACCCGGCAGGAAGCGGACTGATGCTGACCAAACTGGAAAACCTGGAAGGCCGTTTCCTCGATCTGGAGCAGCAGTTGTCCGCCCGGGACATTCTGAGCGATCAGGACCGTTATCGCAAACTGACCAAAGCCCATGCCGATCTCAAGGAGGTTGTGGATCTCTTCCGCCAGTATAAGGAAGTCCAGGCCCACCGCGCCGACAGCCGCGAACTCCTTGCCGATGCGGACCCCGAAATCCGCTCCATGGCCCAGGAGGAGATCAGGAGGCTGGAAGCCCTCGCCCAGGATCTGGAAAAGCAGCTCACCCTTCTCCTCCTGCCCGGGGATCCCCTGGATGAAAAAAATATTATCCTGGAGATCCGCGCCGGCACCGGCGGAGAGGAAGCCGCCCTTTTCGCCGCCGATCTCTTCCGCCTCTATTCCCGCTATGCCGAAGGCCGGGGCTGGAAGATAGAAATCCTGTCCGCCAGCGAGTCCGACACCGGCGGCTACCGGGAAATCATCGCCCTGATCGAGGGGCGCAGGGCCTACAGCTATCTCAAGTACGAGGCCGGGACCCACCGCGTCCAGCGCGTCCCTGTCACGGAATCCCAGGGCCGCATCCATACCTCCGCCGCCACCGTGGCCATCATGCCCGAGGCCGAGGAAGCCGACGTGGACATCAAGCCCGAAGATCTGCGCTTTGACGTCTACCGCTCCTCCGGTCCCGGCGGCCAGTCCGTCAATACCACGGATTCCGCCGTGCGCGTCACCCATATCCCCAGCGGCATCGTCGTTTCCTGCCAGGATGAAAAATCCCAGCACAAGAACAAGGCCAGAGCCCTCAAAGTCCTCTATTCCCGCCTCCTCCAGGCGGAACAGGAGCGGCTGCACGCCATCAACGCCGAAAACCGCCGTCTCCAGGTGGGCTCAGGCGACCGCTCCGAGCGCATCCGGACCTACAATTTCCCCCAGGGACGCGTTACCGATCACCGCGTCAACCTGACCCTGTACAAGCTTGACTCCGTCCTCCAGGGCGACATCCAGGAATTCATCGACGCCCTGGCCGCCGCCGCCCGGACAGAAGCCCTGAAGGCGCAGGCGGAGGCATGATTCCCCATCCGGACAAGGCGCCGCGAACGGGCTGCATCAGCATCATCGGCATGGCCGCCGCGGGGAAAACGACCATCGGTCGCGAACTGGCCATTCTTCTGGACTGTCCCCAACTGGACACGGATCACCTCATTGAAGCCACCTACGGGACGCGGCTGCAAACCGTTTGCTCAGTCCTGGGCAAAGACGCCTTTCTGGATATCGAAGCCCTGATCATCGGCAGCCTGCGCGTCAACCGGACGGTCATCTCCACCGGGGGCAGCGTCGTGTACCGGCCGGAAAGCATGGCCCATCTGCGCGCCCTGGGACCGATCATCTACATTGCCGTTCCCCTGCCCATCATCCAGGAACGCATCAGCCGCAAGCCGGATCGCGGTCTGGCCATCAACCCCGGCCAGACCGTGGAGGATCTTTTTCTGGAGCGCAAAAGGCTCTATGAAACCTTTGCCACGCATACCATAGAAGGCGGGGAGGCCCCCCCGACGGTCTATGCCGCCAGGATCGCGGACTGGCTGTCACAGCCGTAAGCCGCTTTTGAAATATGGCTGTGCTCCCCCCCCCCATTTTACCCTGTAACAAGCCAGGGAGGTTCATGATGAACGACAGGAAAGGGCTTACGCGGACGAACGGCGCGCCGGTAGCCGACAACCTCAATGTGGAGACGGCCGGGCCGCGCGGCCCGCTGACCATGCAGGACGTCTGGTTTCTGGAAAAACTGGCCCACTTCGACCGGGAAGTCATTCCCGAAAGGCGGATGCACGCCAAGGGCAGCGGGGCTTTCGGAAAATTCACGGTCACGCATTCCGTCAGCGCCTACACCAAAGCGAAAGTCTTTGCCGGCGTCGGCAAGGAAACAGAGGTTTTTGTGCGCTTTTCCACAGTCGCGGGCGAACGCGGGGCCGCGGACGCCGAGCGGGATATCCGCGGATTTGCGATCAAATTCTATACGGACGAAGGCAACTGGGATTTGGTGGGCAACAACACCCCGGTATTTTTCTTCCGCGACCCGCTGCAATTTCCCGGGCTCAATCACGCGGTCAAGCGCGATCCCAAAACCAATCTGCGCTCCGCCCAAAACAACTGGGATTTCTGGACCATGCTCCCCGAGGCCCTGCACCAGGTTACCATCGTCATGTCCGACCGGGGCATCCCTGACGGCTACCGCCATATGC
>JAISNZ010000207.1 GCA_031275955.1 Desulfovibrio sp.
GGCGACTGAAGATTTTTTTTGCGACGCCAAGTCGCAAAATGGTCGCAAAAAAATAAAACGGTCACAGCTTTTTCAACTGTAACCGCTTTGATTTTTGTACTTTTTTCTTCGGAAGCGCGAAAATTTAGTTCACATTGAAAATGTGTAATTTGCTCTGCCAGGATTTGCCTGCAAATCCTGGCCGCGAAACAGGAGCAGGCCGGCTTTGCCGGCCGTAAGCGAACTGTTTCAAGCGTAAAATGCCAGAGGGAGGCCGGCATGGGAAATTGCGTTGTGGCGTCCATCCCTGTGTTGACTCCTGCCATGGCCGGGATGCTGATGGAGATCTGGGAAAGCTCCGTGCTGGCCACCCATGCCTTCCTCGGCTCCCAGCAACGGGAGGCGCTGCGCCCGCTGGTGCGCGAGGCCCTGGAAAGCCTGACCCTGTATACGGCCCGGGAGGGAGAATCGGCGCCGGACGGTTTTGCCGGCGTTGCCGGCGAGATGTTGCACATGCTCTTTGTCCGCCCGGAAAAACGGGGTCTGGGAGTCGGCCGCGCCCTTCTCCGCCACGCCGTGGACAACGGGGTCAGCCGGGTGGATGTGAATGAACACAACCCACAGGCTTTCGCCTTTTATCAGCGGATGGGTTTTGTGGTAGTCGGCCGTTCCGACCGGGACGGACAGGGCAATCCCTTTCCCCTGTTGCATCTGCGTCTGGGGACGTGATTAGCGGGCGCCTTACTCTATCTTCAGGGTGCGGACGAGGGATTCCAGCGTTTTTTCCATGCCTGGCCTGTCGGCGCTGCCCATGGCGTCCACGGCAAGGCCCACGCCGTTGGGCAGATAGATGTTCCAAACCTGGAAGTGGACCTGGCCGTCGGGACCGGAACCGATGCCCCGGTGGAAGAGGGCCAGGCGCCCGTCAACGCTTTCCCTGGTCATGCGCGATTCCAGGGTGTCGGGTTGCTTGTTCTGCTTGACGGCGGCCGCATTTCTCTGGCGCATGAAGGTTTTGGCCCTCTCGTCCAGTTCCTCCGCGGATCGGGTGGCGACCTCCTGTTCCGGGGGAAAATTTTTGCTGCTGTCCGTCAACAGGAGGGTGAGGCGGGCGTCAATGGTCTGCCCCGAGGGATGGGCAAGGATAAGGATCGGCACCGCCTGGCTGGTTTTGATCCTGGCCTCCAGATCCGCCTTGCTCGCGGCGCCGGGTTCCAGGCTGCGGATCGTCTGCCAGTCGTCGGGCGCCTGGATGGAAATGCCGTAGGCCAGACGCCTGGTCTTGCCCAGGTCCGGAATCTCGTCCGTGGCCGCCTTTTTGCCGGCGCCGCCGGTGGCGCAGGCGGTCAGGACAAAGCAGCACAGGACCGCCAGAAGAGAGAAGGCACGCCCGCCGTTCCAGGCGGCCGGAAGGAATCGCATGTTCATGAAGAGCTCCTTTTCCGGAACGAAGTATAAGGCGTTCTTTACACAAAAACAGCCCCCTTTACAAGAACTATCGCATTCCCCCCCCCAGGGCAGGCGAATGGATAATCCGCGTCTATGATCACAAGCTGATGCAGAGGGGGCGTTTGCGCCATGAACCTGCGACAAATTGTCAGGACGCGTTCAGGAGTACTGGCCCGGGCAAGGGAATCACTCCCGGGATCCTCCGGGACCCGGAACGGGCTCCCGCCAGCGGGCCAGAAAATCCGAGGCCTTTCTTCCGGACTGGATGTGGGTCAGCAGAGCTGACCCGAAAACCACGGCCTGGGGTCTTGCCGGCAGATCCTCCAGTTGTTCGGGACGGGACAGGCCGAAACCCAGGGCCAGGGGGACGGAAAAGGCCTTTTGCGCCCGATCCAGGGCGGCCGTCAGTTCAGGGGGAAAGCCCCCCCTTTCTCCCGTGACGCCGAGGACCGAAACCAGATAGGCGTAACCCCGGGCCGAGCGGGCATAGGCCGCCATGCGTTCCGCGCCGGTGTTCAAGCCCACAAGGGGAATCAGGGCGATACCCTCCGTCTCCAGGGCTTCGCGCAACGGGCCGCTTTCTTCCAGGGGCAGATCCGGGACAATGCAGCCCGCCACTCCGGCGGCTCCCGCTTCAGCGGCGAAGGCGCGCAGCCCGCGCTGCAGGAAGGGGTTGTAGTAGCCCATCAGAACCAGGGGCGCGGCATACCGTCCCCGGCGTTCCGCCAGACCCCGCAAAATGCCGGACAGCGTCGTCCCGTTGGCAAGGGCGATCTGGGAAGCCGCCTCCACCACGGGCCCATCCGCCACGGGATCGGAAAAGGGCACGCCGATTTCCAGAATGTCCGCGCCGGTCCGGTCAAGTTCCTCCAGAATCTCCCAGAACGCTTCCCTGCCTGGATAGCCGGCCGTGACAAAGGGAATAAGACCAATCCTGCCGCCGGCGTTGGCCGCGGCAATGCGCTCGGTGAGACGGGCGGCTTCCATTTTCTGCTCTCCTTTCCTTCCGTGAACCGCTCTACGCGCAGAGCGCGGGCAGGTGTTCCCGGATAATGTCCATGTCCTTGTCCCCGCGTCCGGACAGATTGACCACGACGTGCCCGCCCCCGGGCAGATCGGCGGCGTTGTCCAGCACCCAGGCCAGGGCGTGGGAGGACTCCAGGGCGGGGATGATGCCTTCATGGCGGCACAGTTCGGCAAACCCGGCCAGGGCGCGGGAATCCACCACCAGATGATACTCTGCCAGGCCGGCGGCGTGGAAATGGGCGTGTTCGGGGCCGACGCCGGGGTAATCAAGCCCGGCCGAGACGGAATGGGAGGGAAGAATCTGTCCCTCCTTGTCCTGCAGGAGCATGGTATGCTGTCCGTGGAGGACTCCGGGCGATCCCAGGTTGAGGGGGGCCGAGGAATGGCAGCCCGGCTCTCCGGTTCCGCCCGCTTCTATGCCCACAAGGCGCACGGCGGCGGCTTCCGGATTCATGATAAAGGGGAAAAACATGCCGATGGCGTTGGAGCCGCCCCCGACGCAGGCCACCACCGTATCCGGCAGGGCGCCGAAGGCCTCCCGGCACTGGGCCATGGTTTCCTTGCCGATGACGCTTTGCAGATCCCGCACCAGGGTGGGAAAGGGGTGGGGGCCGGCGGCGGTGCCGAAGCAGTAATGGGTTGTGCGCTGTTCCGCAATCCAGAAGCGCAGGGCTTCATTGATGGCGTCCTTCAGGGTTTTTGTTCCGTTCGTCACCGGATGGACCCTGGCGCCCAGGAGACGCATGCGCATGACATTCGGGGCCTGGCGGCGCACATCCTCCTCGCCCATGAATACCGTGCAGGACAACCCCAGGCGGGCGGCGGCCGCCGCCGTGGCCACGCCATGCTGCCCAGCGCCGGTTTCCGCCACCAGGGCGGTCTTGCCCATGCGCCGGGCCAGAAGGGCCTGCCCCAGGGTGTTGTTCACCTTGTGCGCCCCGGTATGCAACAGGTCCTCCCGTTTCAGCCAGAGGTTGAAACCCAGCCGGGCCGACAGGGAGGGGCAATGGGTAAGAGGGGTTTCCCGGCCCGCGTAGGTCCGCAGGAGGATGTCGAGTTCTCTTTGAAAATCGGCGTCGGGCAGGATGGTCGCACAGGCTTCTTCCAGTTCCCCAAGGGGGGGCATGAGCAGTTCGGGAACGTACTGGCCGCCGAAGGAGCCGAAATATCCCTTTTTCATCGAAACTCCTTTATGGGTTGAGACCAATTTGCTTTCAATAGAAAGCTAATTGGTATGGCAGAGGCGAAGCCGCTGCCCGCAAGTTTTTGAAAAATCAGGCTTTGCCTGTTTTTCAAAAACTTTGGCGTCTTGCATTCAAACGAGTTTGAATGCAACTTGG
>JAISNZ010000025.1 GCA_031275955.1 Desulfovibrio sp.
ATTATACCCGCGGCGAGGTGTTTGCGCTGTGTCTGCAGGCCGAACAGCTGGGACGCGAACAGCGCCTGCCGGCCGGTAAAGACGCCGCGGCGCGGCACTCGGCGCTGCTTGGCGCGAAAACGGCGGAACTGATGCGGGCCATGGAGGCATATATCGCCGCCCAGAAAGTGAAATAAGTGGAAAAATTCGCCCTCGCCGGAGTTCGGGACAAACGCCCCCGCGCCTCCGCTGGGGTTTTCCCGGTAACAGCCAAGGATCACCATGAAAATCGCCTCTCTTCTGCAAACCGGCGGCCCCTTCTATTCCCTGGAGTTTTTTCCGCCCGCCGACAAGGCCCAGTGGCCGGATTTCCTCGGCGTTGTGGACAGCCTGCGCGGCCTGAGTCCCGCCTTTGTCTCCATCACCTATGGAGCCGGAGGCAATTCCTCCGAAAAGACCCTGGATCTCACCCGCGCCCTGGCGGACAAGGGCCTCGTCACCATGCCCCATCTGACCTGCCTGGGCTCCTCGCCTGAAGGCGTGCGCGACTTCCTGGACAAGCTGGCCGGATCCGGCGTGGAAAACGTGCTGGCTCTGCGGGGGGATCCGCCCAAAGGGCGGCCGCTCTTCCCGGAACAACGCCACTTCAGCCATGCCGCCGATCTGGTCCGCTTTATCAGGACGGAATTTCCCCCTTTCGGCATCGGCGTCGCCGCCTATCTGACCCCTCATCCCGAGTCGGCCTCCTTTGCCGAGGATCGGCAAGCCACCAAGGCCAAACTGGATGCCGGCGGCGATTTCGCCATAAGCCAGCTTTTCTTTGACCATCGTGAATATTTTGAGTATGTCGCCCAGATGCGCGCCCTGGGCATGACCAAACCCATCCTGCCCGGCGTCCTGCCCATCCAGAGTCTGGACGCCTTGCGCCGCATCCTCTCCCTGAGCGGCTGCAACATCCCGGCCAAACTCTACCTCGCCCTGGAAGAAACCCAGCGCACCGGCGGCCCGGCGGCCGTGCGGGAAGCCGGCATCCGCCATGCCGTCAACCAGATCCGCTGTCTGCTTAAGGGCGGCGCTCCCGGCATTCACCTGTACACCCTGAATAAAACCGCGGTCTGCCTGCGTATCGCCGAAGCTGTGGGAAGCCTGCGCTGAAATGGCACCCGCGGATCTCCCCCGGGATCTCCTCCCGCGCGAGGGGAAAAGGATTCCCCATGACCCGGCCTCGGTGCGGCGCATTCTGGTCTGCCAGCTCAACCAGCTTGGCGACGTGCTGCTGGCCACGCCTTCCCTGGAGATCCTGGCCCGCGCCTATCCCCGGGCGGAAATCCACCTGTTCACGGAAAAAAAATGCCTGCCCCTGCTGGAAGGCAACCCCCATGTGCATACGGTCTGGGCCCTGGACAAAGCCGCCCTGCCCACCCTGCTCCACGAACTGGCTTTTTACCGCCGCATCGGCGCCTGCCGTTTCGATCTGCTGGTCAATTTCCAGCACCTGCCGCGCTGCCGGTGGGTAACGGCTTTCTCCGGGGCCAAAATCCGCCTCGCCCCGGAAACATCCTGGTATAACCGCTGGCTGTACACCTGCCTCGTCCGGCAGAAACCCGCCTATGCGGCGGCCTTCAAGGCCCAGATCCTGGCCCCCCTGGGAATCGCCTGGCAGGGGGAAAGGCCGGGGATCTACCTTGCAGAGCAGGAGCGGGCGGAGGCCCGCCGTCTGCTGGCGGGCTTCGGCCTCAGGGGAGTATTCGCGGACAAGCCGGACCTGCGCCTGATCACGGTGGACGCCACCCATCGCCATCCCACCCGGCAATGGCCGGGGGAGTATTACGCGGCCCTCCTGGATGCGGCGGCGGACCTCCTTCCGGACCTGCGTTTTCTTCTGCCCTGGGGACCCGGAGAGGAGGCGCATGTCCTGTCAATTCAGGCGGCCTGCGCCCGGCCGGAACGGGTCATCATCCCCGGAACCCTTCTGAGCCTGCGCCACATGGCGGCCTGCATGGAACACGCCGTCCTGCACCTGGGCAACTGCTCCGCCCCCCGGCACATGGCCGTGGCCCTGGGAGTCCCCAGCCTGACGATTCTCGGCGCCACCAGCACCGCCTGGACCTTCCCTTCGCCCGAACACACCCAGACGCGCGCGCGCGATTTCCTGAACATGCCCTGCCAGCACTGCAACCGGAACTCCTGCCCCCACGCCCTGCGCTGCCTGACCCGCCTGACCCCGGATCTGGTGCTGCCCGTCCTGCTGAAACACCTGGAAACCCACTGCCGCCGGAACGATTTCAGCCCTGAGGATCTTTCCCGATCCAGGATGCCCCCCCCTTGATCGGGAAAGAGGGCAAATGACCCGTGTCAATGCCCCTCCCGTCAAAACCGCGCGGCTGCGGTTTTGACGGGGAATTTTTTTGAGGGAGGGCAAGGCTCCGGCTTCAATTCCCGGGCCTCCAGTTTGCGGAAAAAGCGATCGAAGACGCGGGGGTCTTCCGTCAGCTCGGGGTGAAAGGCGCAGACAAGAATATGGCCGCTCTCGGCCATAACCGCCCGTCCGTCCACAAAGGCCAGAGGCGTGACGTCCCTGCCGGCGCGGACGATGTACGGCGCCCGGATGAACACCGCCGGAATATCCCGGCCTGTGCCGGAAACCTCCACCTCGGTCTCAAAACTGTCCTTCTGCCGGCCGAAGCCGTTGCGGCAGACGGAAATGTCCATGAGGCCCAGCGGCTCCACATCGCCGCCGCCGTCCGCAATCTCCGCGGCGCAGAGGATGAGACCGGCGCAGGTGCCCAGGACAGGTCTTTCCCGGCCAAAATCCCTGAGGGCTTTCGTCAGGCCGTTTTCCCGGATCAGCCGGCTGATGGCGGTGGATTCGCCGCCGGGGATGATCAGGGCGTCCAGCCGCTCAAGATCCCGCGGCCTCTTGACCGGAATCCCCTCGTACCCGTGGCGCGGCAGGCGCGCAAGATGTTCGCTCACAGCCCCCTGCAAGGCCAGCACTCCCACCTGTCCCATGCCTACCACCCCCGATCCTGCATCCGCTGCTCGCGGGGCAGCGCGGCGATTTCCAGCCCCGGCATGGCCGTTCCCAGCCCTTTGGACAGCTCGGCGAGCCGGGGATAGTCCTCGTAATGGGTAACCGCCTCCACAATGGCCCGGGCGAACTTTTCCGGGGCGGAGGACTTGAAGATGCCCGATCCCACAAAAACGCCGTCCGCGCCCAGCAGCATCATCAAGGCCGCGTCCGCCGGGGTGGCCACGCCCCCGGCAGCGAAATTCACCACCGGCAGCCGGCCCAGCTCATGCACCTGGCAGAGCAGTTCATAGGGCGCGCCCAATTCCTTGGCGCAGGCCATGAGTTCGGAAGGATCCCGGCCGGCCGCCGAGCGGATCTGTTCCTGCACGCGCCGCATGTGCCGCACCGCCTCCACGATATTGCCCGTGCCCGGTTCTCCCTTGGTGCGCAGCATCGCCGCGCCTTCGCCGATGCGGCGCAGGCCTTCGCCCAGGTCCCGGCAGCCGCAGACAAAGGGCACGGTAAAATCCTTTTTCAACAGGTGGTACTGCTCATCCGCCGGAGTCAGCACCTCGCTTTCGTCAATGTAGTCAACCCCAAGGGCCTCAAGTATGCGGGCCTCCCCGATATGCCCGATACGGGCCTTGGCCATGACGGGAATCGTCACCGCGCGCATCACCTCCTCCACCACCGTGGGATCGGCCATGCGGGCAACCCCTCCGGCCGCGCGGATATCCGAAGGCACGCGTTCCAGAGCCATGACCGCCACAGCGCCGGCAGCCTCGGCTATCCTGGCCTGCTCGGCGTTGACCACGTCCATGATGACTCCGCCCTTCTGCATCTGGGCCATGCCGCGTTTGACCGTATCTGTGCCTGTTCTTTTTCTCTCCATCGGAACCTCCTGTTTTTTGTTCCTATCGGGAAAAAAGAACTTGCCGGAAAGCTCCAATTGGATGAAAATGCGCCCATCCAATTTTCCGAAAGGCCGGAGCAACCGCTCCCGCGTCCAGAGAGGAACAGGCGCGGAAACATGGCCCCTGCGGGGACGCAGGCATCGCGGGGGCACAGCGCCCGCAGCCGGGAGGAACAGGTGTGGAAACTTGACAGGAGCGGCAAGGAGACCCTGCCCCTCTACCTGCGGCTTGTGCGGCTTATTGAGAACGGCCTGGACAGGGGCGATCTGAAACCAGGGGAGCGCCTGCCCTCGGAGCGCAGGCTGGCCGTGATCCTTGGCCTGAACCGGTCCACCGTGATCAGGGCCTTGAACGATCTCGCCGACAGGGGGGTGGTGCTGCGGAAAACAGGCAGCGGCACATACGTCAATCCGGAGAAATGGGGCGTCCAGAGTTACCGGGTCCTCAACTGGCGATCTCCTCCCGCGCCGAGAACCAGGGCTGCGGACGACGCCTTTCTCCGCGAGGCGGCCGCCCTGCGGGCCGGCGAAGCGCAAGCCGGCGCGCCCGCGCTGGATCTCTCCCGGGACGACCTGCCCGGCGCCCTCTTCCCCCAGCGGCCCGTGCCGAAAATCTCCTGGAAGGAACTGATCCGGGCGGAGCGGGGAGAGGAAGGCTCCCATCTGGGGCTTTCCTCCTTCCGCCAGGCCGTGCGCTCCTTTTTACGCCGGCGCATGGAGCTGGATGCGCCGCTGGAGCAGATCCTGATCACCTCCGGCACCCGGCAGGCCATCTTCCTGATCACCCAGTGCCTCCTGAGTCCGGGGGATGCCGTGGGCGTGGAACTGCCGTCGTATTTTTATTCCCTGCCCGTGTTCCAGGCGGCGGGTCTGCGTCTGTGCGCCCTGCCCATGGACAGGGAGGGCGTCACCCCTGAGGGGCTGGAAGCTCTGGCCTCGCGGCTGCCTCTGCGGATGGTTTTCCTCAATCCCCTGTTCCACAACCCGACGGGCGCCTGCATGGGGGAAGGGCGGAAACGCGACATCCTGCGGATCTGCTCCGCCAGGCATCTCCCCATTGTGGAGGACGACGCCTCCAGTCTGCTGGCCTTCAGGCCGGGAATGGCCGCAGGACCGATGAAAAGACAGGACAGCGGCCACCGGGTAATCTACCTGGGCTCCCTGTCGAGCTACGCCGGCCGCAACCTGCGGGCCGGCTGGATGGTCGCCCCTGAGCCCGTCATCCGCCAACTGGCCGAGGTGCGGCACATGATGGACGCCGGTCTGAGCGTACTGCCGCAATTTCTGGGCGAGCGCTATCTGGATCTTGCCGCGGATGCGCATATTGAGGACCTGCGGCGGATCCTCGCGGAACGGGCGGCGGCCCTGGCCCGGCATCTTGCGGATCTCTGCGGGGATCTGGCCCATTGGGAGGAACCGGCCGGGGGACTGTATCTTTACGCCCGCCTGAACAGCGGCAGTGAACAGGACAGGACGGAGTTTCTGCGGCGGCTCTTCGCCAGGGGAATCATCCCGGCCAGAGGAAGCGATT
>JAISNZ010000031.1 GCA_031275955.1 Desulfovibrio sp.
CAGGGCGCAGGGAGGTTGAAATCCTGAGGACGCCGTTCTGGTCCATGGCCTGCACGGCATTGAGAATCAGGTTGAGCAGGGCCTGGAGGAAGCGCTCGGGGTGGAGCGGCGCCAGGGGAAGGGCCGGGTCCCGGCTGTATTCGACCCGGATGTTTTTGGCTTTCAGATCCGCGTCCGCCAGACGGAGCGCGCGGGAGATGATCTCGTCCGCAGCGCAGGGCGTGGCCTTGATCGCCCCTGGCCGCGCGAAATCCAGAAGTTCGGAGACAACGCGGTTGAGGCGGTCGATTTCCGTGATCATGGTCCGGGCCGCGGCTTCTTCGCCGTCCCCGGGGCGGAGGGTCTTCGCCAGGTATGTGGCGAGCACCTTGATTGTGCTCAGCGGGTTGCGGATTTCATGCGCCACCCCGGCCGCGAGATTGCCCAGGGCGGCCAGCCTGTCATTGCGCCGCGCTTCCGCCTGGAGTCTTTTCATTTCCGCCATGTCGCGCAGGATGAAGAGGCGGCCCAGGAACAAACCGTCCTCGTTGCGCATTTCCGCGGCGCTCAGGCTGATGGGCAACTGTCTGCCCGAGGGTTGGGCGAGAACGGTATCCAGGTCAAGGACCTTTTTCTTTTCGGCCAGAAGCGCGGTGATCCCGGCCCAGTCCATCCCCGGAATGTCCTTCAGGCGCTGAAGATTCCCGCCGCCGGCCTGGAGCATGTCCAGGGCCGGGGCGTTGGCTGTGACGATGTTTCCGCGGGCGTCGCTGGCGATCAGTCCGAGGGGCAGGCTGCTGACCACTTCGGAGGAGAAGGCCCGCAGATCCTTGAACAGGCGGCGTGAATTCCGGTAGCTGTGCGCCCAGAAGAGGGAGACGAAACCGGCCAGGGCCAGGGCGGCGACCAGGGCGGCGGAAAGAAAGCTGTTGCGGGAGTCCTCGGCCAGGGCTTCGGCAAAGGGCTGCCGGTCGAAGCCGATGTAGACTGTCCGGCCGCCGGCCTCCGGTCCGGGCGCGGCCGTTTCCCGGCCCCAATATCCGCCTCCGCCCCACATGCCGTGCCATCCCCGGCGGTCCCGGTGGGTTGGGCGGATCTTCCGGTAATCGCCGGCCTGGCCGTGATGCGGGGCGCCTGGCGGGGAAAAGAGGCGATAGACCTCAAAGATCGTGTCCCCGCCATGTTCCCTGATCCGCCAGGAGAGCCAGGCCGCGGGAGGTCCGGCCGGCAGCGGGCCGTTCTCCATCCGGCTGCCCACAAGGGCCGGATCGGAGTGGGCCAGGATGACTCCGCCGGGATCGGCGACCGCGACGAACAGGATGCCGGGCTGCCTGGCCGTTTCCTCCACCAGGGACTGCAAAATGCGCTTTTCTTCCGGACGCGTGCCCAGACGGGTTCTGCTTCCGGCTTCGAGGCCCCAGATCAGGGACTCCGCCCGGTCAAGCAGGTTCTGGGTCATGTACTCCTCTTCCCGTTGGGTGTTCCTCAGGGCCAGCGCGGCAACGGCCAGCCCCAGGATGACGGCGAGGCCGATGATCAGCCAGGGGGCCAGGCCGAAGATTTTTCCGGAGGCCGGGGAGAAATCCGGGTCGCTTCTCTTCATCAAAACCACCGTTTGGGTTGAGACCCCGGCCTTCAGGCCCCTGCCATCTTCTTGGTTTACCCGCAAATCCTCGCAGAGCGGCGCGCTCGGTTCCTGCATGACCGGCTCTACTATGTATTTTTACCCCATAGAGTCAAGAAATATGAGTAAAAAACGGGCGGCTGGAGGGGGATGGATTTTTGCCCTTGGCAGAAAATGCCCGGAAAACAAGGAGATCCGTTTCCGGCACGTCTTTTGCGATACCTTGGGCCTGCGGCGGGAAATGCCCTGGGGCATACGGCCCGCGGAGACGTGAAGCCGGAAATTTCCGGAGAAAACAGTTGAAAAAAACAGAGAGGAAAGAACCATGAAAAAGGCAACGCTTGTTTCCGCCGCTTCGGCCCTGACCTTTGCCGCGCTGCTGGGTTTGTCCGGCATGGCCTTTGCCGGTCCCCGGGGGGGGCATCAGCCGGAGATGACCTCTGAACAGTACGCGGCTTCGCAGGAGATCCGCAAGGAGTTCCAGCAGAAAATCCAGCCCTTGCGGCAGCAGCTGTTCGCCGGACAGGCGGAACTGGATGCCCTGTATTACAGGGGCGCGCCCCGGAACGACGCCAGGGTGCAGGCTTTGCTGAAAGAGGTGAATGACCTTGACCTCAGGATCTATGCCCTTTGCGCTGAAATGCGCTCCAGGATGCAGGAAAGGGGCCTTCCCTACGGCTACGGGCCGGGACGCGGAGGCTGCGGACCGGGACGCGGCGGTTACGGACCGGGCGACGGAGACTGCGGACCGGGACGCGGCGGCCCCATGGAGGGATACGGCTGCCGGGACGGATACCGCGGCATGCATGGCTGGCGGTAGGAAAAGGGTAGTGGGGGCGCGGGGGCATGATCTGCACCCCCGGTACATATTTCCATGGAATACGAAATGAGATGGTCCGGGGGGCATCATGCCCCCCGGCGGGGTTTGGGGCGGAGCCCCGAAAAATCGGAATGTTCCTAGGCCAGGGCGGCGGTTCCGTTCACGAAGGGCACGAAATGCAGGTGGAAGTAGACATCGGGGTGCAGGGCGGTCCCGGAGTCCTTCCGGGAGTTTTCCGTCCCGTCTCCGGCCAGGGCATCGTGAAAGTTCATGATGCGGGAATAGTTGCTGTTCCAGAAAAGGAATTCCGCGCTGTTGCTGATGGTTTCTCCGGACATGACGATTCTCCTCTGACTGACGTTTGGGGAAGGTTTTTTTCAATGGCGATTTGTCCTAGCAGTTTTCGTGCCAGGATCTTCATGATAAAAATATATATTTATTTCAAATATTTATCATGAAACTGCCGCGGGCCGGCCCTCCCCTGCCGGCGTTTGGTGAAATTTTTCACCGGAAGGGGAAACGCCCGCTGCCTTCTCGTCTGCTATTGGCTTGGGGAAAATGGACCCGGAGTCAGGTGAATTTCGTCACCTATGCTGAATTTTTTCAGCGCGCCTTCCGCGCAACCCTCCGGAGGGAGGCGCCGGCGCGGAAAGTCCCCGTTGAAAGCAATTTGGGATCAGTCCCGGAGCAGGCCCTCGGCCAGGGTCAGGGCGGCCTGGAATTCGGCGGTGAGGATGCGCTCCTCAATGGCGGCCACGGCATCCCGGGTGGGGACGTCCAGGGGCAGGCCGTCCAGAACGGCCAGATTTTCGTCCGCCGTCCGGATGTCTTCTTCCCGGAGGGCCTGGCAGAGGAGATTCAGGGCTGTTTTCCGCGCGGCCTGGGCCTCTGCCGCCCCCAGGAGCGGGGGAGCCTCCCCTTCTGTTTTCTCAAGGGCGGCGTGAATTCGCGCGGTCAGGGAGTGGATCTCCTCCAGGAAGGGTTCCAGATCCTGGCCGATGGCCTCCCTGTCTCCCCGCCAGGCGGCGTCTTCCAGGCGGGCGGCCGTTCTGGACAGGGGGATCGCCCCGATGCTGGCCGAGCCGCTCTTCAGGGCATGGGCCTGGATGGCGAACCCGTCCAGATCTCCCTTGTCCGCCGCGGCCCGCAGGATGGTGATCCGGGAGACGGCGTCCTTGCAGTAGGTCTGAAGCACCTTGCGGTAATTCGCTTCCGAGCCGTTGGCGCAGCCGATGCCCACATCCACGTTCAGGCCCCGGACGGTCCGCAGGCGGGAGTGGGGAGAGACCTTTTCCTTTTTCAGGACCTGTTTGTCCGCGGGGATCTTCCGGCGCTTGGAGGAGGGAATCCAGCGGGCGATCACGGCGTTGAGCCGGCCCAGTTCAATGGGTTTGGCCAGGTAATCGTTGAAACCGTTGGCCAGGAACATGTCCCGCGTGCCGGTCAGGGCGTTGGCGGTCAGGGCCACGATGGGCAGGGTCCGGAAGCGCTCCCCGGACATGGCCCGGATGCGGGCCGTGGCCTCCAGGCCGCTCATGCCGGGCATCATGTGATCCATGAAGACGAGATCGTACTCTGTGGCGGCCACCAGGTCCACGGCCTCCTGCCCGCTCTCGCAGACGTCCACGGTCATCTCGTAGGGCAGGAGCAGCCCCTGGGTGACCTTGAGGTTGGTGGCGAGGTCGTCGGCTATGAGCACGCGGGCCTCCGGGGCCGTGAAGTAGACGGGGCTTTCCCCGCTGTGGTCCTCCGCCTGGGCGCCGTTGAGGATGTTGGCGATGGACAGGATCTGGGCGGGCATGGCCAGGGTGACGGCGTGGGGAAAGGAGCGGGTGTCCCCCAGGACCGCCAGGAGAACCAGGGTGCAGGCCGTATTCGCGCCGGCGAGGATGGCGGCGGTCCGCTCGACGATCTTCGGGCAGACGAAGACAAAGGGGTAGTGGGTTTCCTCCAGTTCGCGGAAAAAGGCCTCCTCCTCCGTGATGACGGTGGTCGGGACCCGGAGGCTTTCCAGGGAGGCGCGCACGGACTCCCTGTAGCGGGAACGCGCGTCGAAGAGGAGGACCCGCTTGTACTCCGGGGAGTCCACGCGGGCGAGGGGTTTCGTGCCTTCGTATTTCTGCGGGACGAGGACGGTGAAGGAGGACCCCTTGCCGTGCTCGCTGCGGACGAAGATATCCCCCCCCATGGCCTGGCACAGTTTTTTAGTGATGGTCAGGCCAAGGCCGGTGCCCTCGATGTTCTTGTTCTGCTCGGTGTCCAGGCGGACGAAGTTCTGGAAGAGGCGGCCCAGATCCTCAGAGCGGATGCCCAGGCCGGAATCACTGATCTCAATGCTCAGCAGGACCGTGCCCTCGGGGGAGAGATCCCCCCGCAGGCTGAGCTTGATAAAGCCCTTGGGGGTGTATTTCAGGGCGTTGCTGAGAAGGTTGAAGAAAATCTGGCGCATGCGCCCTTCGTCCCCCACCAGGGAGTCGGGCAGGGTGGGATCGATGTCCGCGAGGAAGAGGAGGGGCTTTTCAAACATGCGCATCCGGGCGACGTTGATCACGTCCCCCAGCAGGGAGGAGAGGCGGTAGGGGTCATGGCTGATCTGGATGACGCCGGATTCGATTTTGGACAGATCCAGAATGTCGTTGATGATGGACAGGAGGTTGGAGCCGGCCGCGCGCAGGCTGGTGAGGTTTTCCAGCATCTCCGGCGAGGAGGCCTCGCGCATGGCCAGCTCGCTCATGCCGATGATGGCGTTCATGGGGGTGCGGATCTCGTGGCTCATGCGGGCCAGGAAGGAGGATTTGGCCAGGTTGGCCAGCTCGGCCTGCTCCTTGGCCTGGATCACGTCCGTGATGTCGTTGAGCAGGATCAGTGCCCCGTCGGGGGAGGCGTCCGGTTTAAGCATGGGGGAGATGTTCATCCGGTAGTGGCGGGGCTGGCCGCAGTGGCGGATCTCCATCTTCAGGTCCGAGATCTGGGAACGGCCCGTATCCATGCATTCCCGCAGGGATCGCCAGATGTGGTCCGTGGCCTCGTTGTCCGCATAGAGGGTAAGAATCTCCAGGATGGGGTTTTCCGCGATGAGGCCGAAGCCGGGTATGCGGGCCAGGGTCAGGAAGGAGCCGGAGCAGTAAATGAGGCGCAGGTTCTGATCGAGGCAGAGGAAGATGTTCCGGGCGATTTCCAGGATCAGGGCGAAGTATCTCTCCTGCCGGGATTTTTCCTCGGACAGCCTTTGCAGCAGGACGTCCTTGGCGGCGCTGTAAGTTCTGATCCGGTTCAGGGCGGCCTTGGTCATCTCCTGGCGGCGGTGGAAAGCGGCGACCTCCCGCGCCAGGCGGGCGTTCTGGTCCCGGAGCCGGGCGATCTCCTCCTGGGCGGAGATCGGCGCAAGTTCGGCCTCGGCGCGGGGGGAGGAAGGTCCGGGAGTGATCTGCGGGTACGGAAATTCGTTCATGCCGGGTTCTCCTCAGATCAGGCAGCCCGTAAGGGAATATTGCTGAAAGACGCTGCGGGGCGTCACAGAAGGCCGGGGACAGAATTCCCCCGCGGCGTGGGTGAAGACAAAGGGCAGCCCGGCCAGGCGTTCCCGCAGCAGGGCCATTTCCGCGAGGTGGTCCTGCAGGGCCACGGTGCGGCTGGAACAGGAAAAGAGGAGGATCAGGGCGGGGTCCCCGGCGGTCTTGCGGATGGTCGCGGCCATCTCCTCCGCGGATTCCAGCACGGAGTCGTTGGAGAGGATGCCGAAGCGCAGCAGGCTGTTGGGAAACACGCGGCCCATGCAGGCGATGGAGCCGTCGGGTTCGGCGGCGCAGGAGCAGAGGGTCTCGTCCTGGCCCGGGGGTTTCAGGAAAAAGGGGACGGCGTAGAGGGTGTCGAGGATCCCCTCCCGGACAAGGCCGATCTTTTCCAGATAGGCCACGGCCGGCATGTTGTTGATGCTCAGGATCCTGTTGTCTTTGGCGGCCGTGATCAGGGCTTCATCCTGATCCATGGGCATCTGCCGGTGCCGGGGAAGCTGGAGGAAAAAGGAGGGCGCAAGGGGACCCTGGATCAGGAGGAGGACGAGACGGTTGCGCCAGATCAGGCCGTTGTGCAGGGTGTGGGCGGTCTGATAGCGCCTGGTCTCGTCCAGGGCGATGGAGCCGAAGAGGGGAACCTGGTCCGAGGCCTCGTCCAGAATTTCCGCCAGCATATCGCCGCTTAAGTAGGGCAACGCGGGGGCGAAGGCGAGCATCAGGGATGGCCTGCCGGGCAGGGAGCCGGCAAGGCTCCGGTAAAGGCTGCCCAGACGCTTGCCCGCGTCCTGGTCAAGGGGTTCGGAGGCCCCGGCGGAGAAGGCGTGCTCGTCGCTGGTGAAGACCAGAAGGGCGAGGAGGAAGGAGTCGTGGATTTCGGGCATGGCGCTGCCCTCGGAGGTGCAGCCGATGACCGGAAAGGGAAGGCTCTCGCAGAGCTTCGTGGCTACGCCCTGGGCCATGAAGTCCAGGTTGCAGAACATCAGCCCCGCCGAACGGGCCAGCAGGCGGGAGGGGAGATCCAGCTGGCGCAGGATATCCGCCACCGCCGCTTCGGGATCGTCAATTTCCTGGGTAAAGGCTCGCAAAACACGAATCATTCCGTCTCCCTGCGTGTCTTTTCCGGGGCGGGGCCCCGGACTCCGGCGCTGACGCCGCCCGACGATTCAGCAAAAATTCCCGTCCGGCCTGAAACCTCTCCCTCCAGAGAGAGGGCCGCGATCTGCCGGGGCGTGAGCCCCGAACCCCGCCGGGGGAACCCCCGGCAGGCGCGAAACAAGTCAGCCGAAAACCACACTTTCCGGCTGACGATCCTGCGGTCAAAGGGGCGCTTTTTCCCGCATATATCAGGAGATCAGCGCTAGGCCAAGATTGACGGCAAGCTGTCGGCAACTTCCAGGAAGGTGTCCACCAGCACGGGATCAAAATGGGAACCCTTTCCCTCCCGGATGATCTCCACCGCCTGCTCGTGGCTGAAGGGTTCCTTGTACGGCCGCCAGGAGATCAGTGCGTCGTAGACATCCACGATGGCCATGACCCGGCCCAGGAGGGGAATTTCCTCCCCGCGCAGGCCGTGGGGGTAGCCGGTGCCGTCCCAGCGCTCGTGGTGGGCGGCGGCCATCACCCTGGCGTATTCCAGAAAGGCGCTGTCCGTGTCGCCGTCGGCGATCCTTGCGATGATGTTCACCCCGAAGATGGCGTGCTGCTGCATCTCCCGGAATTCCTCCGCGGTCAGCTTGCCGGGTTTCTGCAGGATGCTGTCCGGGATGGAGATCTTGCCCACATCGTGCAGTTGGGAGGATTGCTGGACAAGATCCAGATCCCAGGCGGAAGCCTCATGGAGATAGTCCCCCCGGTCCAGCATGGCGGAGACAAGACAGCCCAGGCAATAGCGGGTGCGCTCCACATGGCCGCCCGTGGTGCTGTCGCGGCTTTCCACCAGTTCCGCGATGGTCCGCAGGATCTTGTTCTGCAGGGCGATCACGGTGCGCGTCTTTTCTTCCACCTTGCGCTGGAGGTTGTCGTTGTAGTCCTCCAGGGCCAACTGCTGCTCCCGCACCAGGATGTGCAGATCGATGCGCTTGCGCAGGAGGGGCGGAGAAAAGGGCTTGATGATATAGTCAACGGCCCCCAGGCTGAGGCCCTGAAGCTCATTTTCCGGGTCGCCCATGGCGGTGAGAAAAATGACCGGGATGTCCCGCGTGTCCGGGCGCGCCTTGAGGATTCTGATGGCGTCATAGCCGCTGATCTCCGGCATGCTCACATCCAGAAGGATCAGCGAAGGCTTGTTGCGCTCCAGAAGTTCCAGCATCTTCGTCGCCGAGGGGGCGGTGAAGACATCATAGGCGTCCGCCAGAGCGGCCTTGCCGAGTTTTAAATTCGTAATGGCGTCATCCACCAGCATGACGATTTTGCGCGTCCCGTCCATGGAGCTTTCCCCCCTGATTTTCCCTTGGCTCTCCCCTCGGAACTGTGTATATCCCCTACGGCAGACTAGGGCAGGGGCGGTTTTCTGTCAAGCGGGGGAGCGGTTTTTTTGGCGCCTTCGCGCGCAGCGGAGGGACATCCGCCAGGGGCCGTCCCGGTGTCAAGCCGCGCGGGCTGTTTTGTCCGCGTTTTTACGGACACGGGGAAGCATATCGGCGGAAAAGAGGGAGACATTAGACAGGGTCGTCACCCTGACGACAACAATTTGGAATATTTTGAAAACGATCAAGAGGAAAGTTCTGTGACGGCAACCCCTTCCGGCCGTCCCCTCCTCCGGGTCAGCCCGGAGGAGGAGGGCATGAAACTGGCGCGATTTCTGGAACGCCGCCTCGGTCTGCCGGGGGGGATGATCCGCAAATGGATCCGCACCGGCCAGACCCGCCTCAACGGCCGCCGCGTCGGGCCCTTCGCCCTTCTCTCCGCCGGGGACGCCGTGCGCCTGCCCCCCTTCGCCCTGCCCCCGGAAGGGCCGCCGCCGCCCCCGGATCTTGCCGCCGCCCTCGCCGGGGCCGGGCTGGATCTCGCGGCCTGCACCAAGGATCTGCTGATCCTGCGCAAGCCCGGCGGTCTGGCCACGCATCCGGGCAGCCGGCAGACGGACAGCGTGACCAGCCGCCTGGCCCAGGCCCTGCCTGGACTGCCCTTTCTCCCGGCCCCGGCCCACCGCCTGGATCGCCTGACCTCCGGCCTGCTTCTGGCGGGGCGGAGCCACCGCGCCCAGGAGCGGCTGCACCGCGCCTTCGCCGGGGGGAAGGGCATCGTCAAGGATTATCTGGCCTGGGCAAAGGGAACCTGGCGGGAGGAACCCTGCCTGCTCACGGACGTCCTGCGCAGGGAACAGGGCGCGGACGGCCGGGAGAGGACGCGGGCCCTGCCCGGCGGCCGGACCCTCCGGCCGGGAGAGATCCTGCCGCCTCCGGGGCCGGGAGAGGCCCGCTCCCTGGTCGTCCGGGCGGGCCTGCTCCCCGGCCGCTCCCTGCTCCTCATCCGCCTCCTGACCGGCCGGACGCACCAGATTCGGGTCCAGACGGCCTCCCGCGGCTTTCCCCTCCTGGGAGACGGCCGCCACGGCGGCCCCCCCTTTCCTCTCCTGCTCCTGCACGCCTGGCGCCTGCGCCTGGACGCGGACCTGGCCGGAGAGACCTCCCCCGGCGGAGCCTTCGAGTGCCGGGCCCTTCCGGACTGGCCCCCGCCCTACGCCCTGAAAGAGGAAGAGGCGGAAAAGGCCCTCGCCCGCCTTCAGGCCATCCATCCGGATTGCGCCATTTCCCCCGGCTGAGGCGCCGGGGCGGAGCCCCGGCGCCTGCCAGCGCAAATACATTGCGCGCGCGCCTTCGCGGCGGGCGTCCGCTCAAGCGGCCGCCAGGGCTATTTTATGTTGAAATTGCGCTAATGCGCTGTTTCCGGAATCCCCGTGGCGGCAAAGCGAACGCGGGAGAGCAGGGTGTCCAGAAGGGCCTTGAGGCGGCGGTTTTCCTCCTGGAGGAAATGGGCCTCCGGTTCCGCGAGGTCAGGGGAATCTTCCGGCAGGAACCGCCGGCGGCGGTTTTCCATTTCTTCCAGGTCATAGATGAGCGAGAGCATGATCAGCAGGAAATTCCTGCTTTCTCCCTCTTCGCCGAGGGAGAGATGTTCTTCCAGCACGCGCTGGAGTCTGACGCGGTCTTGCGGGGCGATAATCATGATTTCCTCTCTTTCGCCGGGAGTCGGCGCGAGCGCCTTTGCGGAAGCCGGGAATGCCGCGCGCTCCGGCGGCGCGAATGCCCCCTTCTCCAGACAGTGTCATTGCATCAGCAAGCCGTTTACTGTCCTTAAATCGCAG
>JAISNZ010000125.1 GCA_031275955.1 Desulfovibrio sp.
CATAATTGGCGGCCAGGACGTGCTTGAGCAGGGAAGATGCGCCGGGCGCGGCCCAGAGCCAGGGCACGGCGCAGAGGAGGGCCAGCAGCCAGGCCGCGGGCCGGGACAGGGCCTCGGCAACGGCTCGGCGGACCGGCGTCTTTTTTCCGGGAAAGAGGCGCCCGGCCAGGGTGTCCAGAAGCCCGGCCAGGGCGTTGCCCAGAATAAGGGCGTTGATCAGGGCGAAGAGGAACATGAACAGGAGGATGGCGAGGCGGGCATAGCCGGCGACGGCCATGCACAGGGAGCCAAGGCCCAGGTACAGGGCGCAGCCGTGGGAAAACCGCTCCAGGAGGGGCAGGGAGGATCGCGCCGCCCGGACGGGCCGGTTCAGGCGGAAGAGGGCGAAGAGGAAAAGGATCATCGCCGCTCCCCACAGGATTCCCAGGATGCGCGTGGGCAGATCGGAGAAGAGCGCGAACATGCCGAAGGCGGCCGGGGCATAGAGGGGGGCCAGGGGAGAGGGTCTCTTTTTCAGGGAGGGCAGGACGGCGAGGCGCAGCCGCCAGCTCATGGAGGCGATGCCGGCGACAAGGAGGAGCGATCCCAGGAAGACAAAGCCGAAGTAGATGCCGCCGGACCTGTTGCCCGCGGCCGCCAGCGCGGAGATTCCCAGGCCCGTCAGGACCCAGGATCTGCGGATGGCCTGGGCGCAGGCCTTGCGCCAGTGTTCCGGCAGGCGCCTTGCCCCGCGCCCGCCAAGCCAGCCGAGGAGGGTCATGCCGCAGGCCGCGACCAGGAAGGCGCGCAGGGATCTCAGCCAGTCAGCGGGGCTTTGCGGGTAGGCGAAACTCAGACGCCCTTTCAGGGCGGCGCCCCAATCCGCCAGGAGGGCCGGGGCGGAGAGCAGGGCGTCCCAGGTGGTTTCGGAAGGGGTCAGGTAATAGGCTTCCCAAATCCCCGTCAGGCTGCCGCTCAGGTCGGCAATGGTCCCCCCCATCCTGTCCAGGGCCGTTTCAGCCGGCAGGAGCAGGCGCTTCAGGCGGGCGGAAGCGCTCTTCAGGCGCTGCTCCGCCTCGGCCAGGGCGCGCAGGTAGGTCTTCAGGGCCTGGTTCTCTCTGCCGGAATCCTGCTGGAGATTCACCCCCTCCGCCGCGCTTTCCCTGAGCAGGGCCTCAAGGTCCGCCCTGGCCCCGGCGACGCTTTCCAGACGGCTGTCCAAAGTGGATACAAGGCTCCGCAGGGGGGCGACGGCCGTCTCCAGTTCTCCGCGCAGACCCCGCATCTGCAGGACCACGGTCGTCTGTTCGTCGGGATGCCCGCGCGAGGCCTGGAAAATGCCGGAAAGCCTGGCAAAGCGGGAGCGGACGGTCTGCAGCCCGACCGCCAGGGGAGCGGCCAGAGTCTCGCCCCTGGCCTGCAGGGAGACGGCTTCCTCCGTCATGGCGGTCAGATCGTCGGCCCTGGCGGCCCAGAACAGGGTCAGGCTCTCCTCCGCCCCCGGAACGGCGGGCGGGGCGGGCTCGGCCGCGCCGGCCCGGAGGGGAGAGGAAAGAAGGACGCAGAACAGAAAAACAAGCGGCAGGACCGGAAAGAACAGCGCCGGCCCGGGCCTTGAAGAGTTCGGAAAAAAGAAAAAAGGACGGGAGGACATGCTTCTCCTTGGGGAAAGGCTGCTGTATTTTTGAGGGGCGTTGCCCCCCTCAAAAGAAGTTCCCCAAATTTTCCCGGATGCGCCGGTCCCGGAACGGTCCTTTCGGAATAATCCAGAAAAGGGAAAAAGGCCACCGGGCTTGCGGCTTTCGGACGGAAAATCTATACTTTTGCCTGTTTTTTCCCTCCGGAGGGATCTTGCGGCGGGCAGAGAGGACAAAGATGACGGCACAACAGCGCCAAAGGCGTCCGGAAGGCCGCCCCGGCGGCGTTGCGGACGCCTCCCCTTCCGGCGGCGTCTCCGGGGCGGCTCAGGGCGGCATCGTCTCCTATATCGCCGCCCTCAGGAAATCGGAGAGTCTGGGGCCGCAAATCACCGCCCACACCATCCTGCCCTCCAGAGAGGCCGCCTACGCCGAAACCACGCGGCCCTGGTCCAGGGCCGCGCGCGAAGTTCTGGAAACCCTTTCCATCCCCGCCCTGTACAGCCACCAGGCAAAGGCCGTGGACGCCCTGCGGGCGGGGGAGAACATCGTGGTGGCGACCCCCACGGCCAGCGGCAAAAGCCTCATTTACGCCCTGCCCGTTCTGGAGCGCTTCCTTCAGGACCCGGACGCCCGCTCCCTTTTTCTCTTTCCCCTGAAAGCCCTGGCCCGGGATCAACTGGCCTCCTTCGCGGCCATGACCGCGCATTGGCCGCAGGCCGCGCGGCCCCGGGCGATGGTCTACGACGGCGACACCCCCTCCGGGGAGCGGCGCAAAATCCGGGAACGTCCTCCGGAGGTCCTGTTCACCAATCCGGAAATGCTCCACCTCGCCCTTCTGCCTCATCATCATCTCTGGGCCGGCCTCTTTGCCGGCCTGTCCCTGGTGGTGGTGGACGAGGCCCACGTCTACCGGGGCGTGCTCGGTTCGCACATGGCCCAGGTTTTCCGGCGGCTTCTGCGCATCGCCTCCCTGTACGGCTCCTCCCCCAGCCTGGTTTTCTGCTCGGCCACCGTGGGCAACCCGGTGGAGCTGGTCCGCCTGCTCACGGGAAAGGAGCCTGTTCCCATTCTGGATAGCGGCGCCCCCCAGGGCAGGCGGCATTACATCTTCATGAATCCCCTGACGGAAAGCCCCTCCACTCTGGCCATCAAACTGCTGAAATCCGCCCTGGCGCGCCGTCTGCGCACCATCGTCTACTGCCAGTCGCGGCGCATGACCGAACTCATCAGCCTCTGGGCCTCGGAGCAATCCGGTCCCCTCGCGCGGCGCGTCAGCGCCTACCGGGCGGGTTTTCTGCCCGAGGAACGGCGGGATATCGAGGCGCGCATGGCCTCGGGCGAGCTGCTTGCCGTCATCTCCACCAGCGCCCTGGAACTGGGCATCGACATCGGTTCCCTGGATCTCTGCCTCCTGGTGGGATACCCGGGCACGGTCATGGCCACCTTGCAGCGGGGGGGACGCGTGGGGCGGAACAGCCAGGAGTCGGCCGTGATCCTCATCGCCCAGGAAGACGCCCTGGACCAGTACATCGTCCGCCATGCCGACGATTTTTTCTCCCGCCCCCCGGAGACGGCCGTCCTCAACCCGGAAAACCCCGTCATCCTGGAGCGGCACCTGGAATGCGCGGCCGCGGAACTCGCCCTGCGTCCTTCCCGCTTCCCCGATTCTTCCTGGCTGACCCCGGCGGCCCTGCGCTGCGCGGACAGGCTGGAACAGCAGGGCCTCCTGCTGCGCTCCGCCGACGGCGAAGAACTCCTGGCCGCGCGCAAGCGCCCCCAGCGGCATATTTCCCTGCGCGGCTCGGGACGCATGGTCAGCATTGAGGACGGGCAGGGACGGATCATCGGCTTTGTGGACGGCGTCCGCTCGCTGCGCGAAGCCCATCCGGGGGCCATGTACCTGCACCTGGGCCGGAATTTCGAAGTGACGGAACTGGATCTCCCAGCCGGACGCGCCCTGGCCCGCCCCTGCGCCCCTTCCTGGTATACCCGGCCCCGGGGCCACAAGGAAACTGACATCCTCAGCCTGGACGCCCGCGCCGAGGTCTCGGGCCTGGCCCTGCAGCGGGGACGCCTGCGCATCACCGACACGGTGAGCGGATATGAAAAAAGGGCCGTCAGGAACGGGCAGCTCCTGGGCATCGTTTCCCTGGATCTGCCGCCTCTGATTTTTGAGACGGAAGGACTCTGGTTTCAGGTGCCCCGGCATATCCAGGAGCGCCTGGAGAGGGCGCGGCTGCATTTCATGGGCTCCATCCACGCCCTGGAGCACGCCGCCATCGGTATTCTGCCCCTGCTGGTCATGTCGGACAGAAACGATTTCGGCGGCATCTCCACGCCCATGCATCCGCAAACCGGGCGTCCCACGGTCTTCGTCTACGACGGCATGCCCGGCGGGGCGGGCCTGACGCGGGCGGCCTTCGCCCGGGCGCGGGAACTCCTTGTCCACGTCCTGCGGGTCATGGCCGACTGTCCCTGCGAACTGGGCTGCCCGTCCTGCGTGCATTCGCCCAAATGCGGCTCCGGAAACCGGCCCATTGACAAGGAAGGAGCCCTTTTCCTGCTGCGGGCCCTGCTGGAGGAGACCCCGGAAAACCGGGAGGCGGCCGCGCGGATCCAGAGTTCCCCGCCCGGCGGCCTGGAGGGAGCGGAAGGGAAAGAAAGCCCCCTTCCCCCGCCCGGCGGCCTGGCGGAAGGGGAATGGGCCCCCCCCACCTTTTCCCCGCCCGGCGGCCTGGCGGAAGGGGAAAGGAAAGAAATTCCGGCTCCTGCGGCAGGCTTTCCGCCTCCGGAGGTCATCCCTCCGGGAGAACCTTCCGGGACCCGCCCGGCCTCTTCCCGGCCGGGGGGCAAAAGGACGGACTTCGTCGTTCTGGACGTTGAGACGCGCTTCTCCGCCGCCGAGGCGGGCGGCTGGCACCGGGCGGACCGCATGGGCGTCAGCGTGGCCGTGCTCTACGATTCGCGCGGCGACGCCTTTACCGCCTACACCCAGGACAGGATTCCCGATCTGGCCCGAACCCTCGCCTCGGCCCCCCTGGTGGTGGGCTTCAACGTGCTGCGCTTTGACTACGCGGTTCTCGCCCCCCACGCCCCCGGCTTCGCCTTCCGTTCCCTGCCCACCCTGGATCTGCTGGCGGAGGTCCGGGAACAGCTTTCCTACCGCCTGTCCCTGGACACCCTGGCCAGGGCCACCCTGGGCGCGGCCAAAAGCGCCGACGGACTCCAGGCCCTGATCTGGTGGAAGGAACAGCGCCTGGAGGCCATTGAGGAATATTGCCGCCGGGACGTGATCCTGACCCGCGATCTCTACCTCTTCGGCCGGGACAACGGCTATCTGCTCTTCCTCAACAAGGCCGGCAAGATGGCGCGGGTGCGCGCCTCCTGGGGAGGCCCGCCCGGTCCGGGGGAAAAAAAAGCGCCGGGACAAACGGTCCTGGCAAAGGTCTGATTCGAATTTCAAATCAAAACCACGTCCCTGTGGTTTTGGTTTGGAGGCCGCGGCGGGAACGTGGCCTTGCCGCTCGAAATGCTGCGCATTTCGCCGTCAAAGGGCAATCTCAACCCGAAATCGCCGCAAACCCGCCGTTCCGGTCTTGAATGCCGCGCGCAATTGTGTTATCCGCCACCGTTACCGCAATTCCTTTTCCCTCAGACCTTTTACTCCCCGAGGTGCCGGATGCTCAGGTTCTGTTTGCGGCTCGCCGCGGCGCTGTCCTTCTGTCTCACGGCCGGAACGGCTCTGGCGGAAGGCTTCGCCCTGTATGAGTACAGCGCGCGGGGCGTGGCCC
>JAISNZ010000213.1 GCA_031275955.1 Desulfovibrio sp.
ACGCCATCGACATCACGGAAACCCGCATGGGCGTGGACGGGCACATGGTGGCCGGCTACACGCCGGTCATCTTCCCCGTGACCATCACCCTGGAGGCGTCCAGCCCCAGCCGCTTTTCCCTGTCCACGGTCTGGGAGGCCATGTCCGCCAACAAGCGGATCTATGCCTGCGGCCTTGTCTGCGCCCTGCCCTCCATCGGGGAGACCCTGACCTGGAGCAAGGGCGTCATGAAGAACGGCGTCGTCGTCCCGCCCCTGCAGAAGGTTCTGGGACCCACGACCTGGCTTTTGCATTTTGAAAAGCTCGAACGAGCGAGGATCTGAGGGGCGTCTTCTCGCGTGATGCTTCGTCAGGCTCGCGTTTTTCTCCGGTCGAGGACCGAAGAGTCCACTCCCTGCGAAAAATGCTTCGCCTTCCTCGCCTGACGCGAAAATCCGCTCCCTCAGAAGAGGTTGCGCAGGATGTGGATTTTGGGGTTCAACCGCGCAGGACGCGCGGACAGGGCGTCATCTGAAAAGGAGTATACACATGGCACGCAAGGAAACCATCGTCACCCTTCAGGACCGGGATCGGGAATTGAGTTTCAAGATCCGGGAAATGCCGGCCACACGGCTTGAAAGCTGGATCATCCGGGCGCTGCTGCTCATCGCCGGCTCGGGAAAGGGCGTCCCGGAAGGGACGGACATCCGGGCGGCCGGCTACTTTCTGGCGGAAAAGGGGCTGGCGGCCCTGGGCAGCCTTGATTTTGACCAGGCCCGGCCGCTACTGGACGATCTTCTGGGCTGCTGCTCCCTTGTGATCGACAAGCTGGAAAAGCGCCTCACGCCCGAGATTGCGGACGATCACATTGAGGACGTGCGGACGATCTTCGCCTTGCGCCTGGAGGCCCTCAAGCTGAACCTGGGTTTTTTGGGACCGGAGGCCGGAAGGCTCTCCGGCTTCCCCGTGAAGCCCGGTACCGAAGCGCGGTAAGGGGCAGAGGGTACGCGAAGTACGCCAACGTCTCCGGCCTTGTGGGCGTGATTGTCGCCCGGCGGCTGGCCAGCCTGCATGAGCTGGAAACCGTTTACAGCTACGAGGACGCCCTGAACATGGCGGAGATCATCACGGTGCAGAACTATAACGAGTGGGTCGCCAGGAGCGGATGAGCAGGGGAAAGGCGGAAACCTCTTTTCCGCATTCGGGGCAGGCGATGATGGTCATGGTGACCTCCGGATGTTTGGAGATTATCTAAATAAGTACATAAGCAATAATCCCACAAGACATATACAAAAAAGAGTCAAACTCTCCCCAAGAGTGAGGAAGTGGACTATTCTGGGTTTCATTTCAAAACCGCAATGCGGGCAGTCTGCAGCCTTGTCGGAAACCTCTTTTCCGCATTCAGGGCAGGCGATGATGGCCATGGTGACCTCCGGATGTTTGGAGACAAGATGTTACGATTGGATGAGATAATTTGCAAGCCTTCGGCCGCGCGGCCGGGAATACAGCATAAAGGGAGAAGGATATGGCTGCTTTTGCGGACGCCCTGCTTGTCAGGCTGAACCTGGACCCCGCCAAAGTTATGACAAGCCTGGCGGAAATAGAAAAAAACCTGGCCGCCGGGGCGCAGGCCCTGGTTCAAAGTCTGGCCGCGCCGCTGCAAGAGGCCGCCGCCTCTTCGGGTCCGGCTGAGCCGGGGGAGGAGGCCGTCCTGCTGGCCCTGGCCTTCCGCGAGGCCGCCAGGGCGGCGGCGGAGCTTGCCGCGGCCCTGAGCCTCGCCGCCGGGGCCATGGGGGAGATGACGGGCGCGGGACAAGGCTTCGCGAGCCTGCGGGAGGATCTCAAGGAAGTCCGGGAAGAGATGAAGCGCCTGGAGACGGCCGTGCTGGAGTCGGATAGTCCGGGCTGGGATTTTCTCTTAGGTTTCCTCAGCAGCGCGATTGTAGCTGCAATCGTCGGGGCCATCAGGCATTTCGACAAGCTGAAAAGGATCGTTCAAGCCGTCCCTGACGACATCGCCAATGCCGCCAGTAAGGCCACCTCCTCTCTGGGCAACATCGCCAGGGCCGCCGGCTCTTTGTCGGCCGGTCTGACTGGAGCCCTGCGCGGCGTCCCTCTTATCCGCTTCCTGGCTCTCCTGCTCCTGTTTGTTGGGGCTGTTGAGGATCTGGAAGAGTTCGTCCAAGGCGGCGAATCGGCCCTGGAGGGCCTGATGCACTCTCTGGGCCTGAGCGAAGAGGCCATGGAGGGAAGCCGGAAGGCGGCGGAAGGGTTCCTCAATTTCCTGAGTCAATACGGCCCAGCCTTGGGCATTGTCGCCGCGGCCCTGCAAGGCGTGGCGCTGGTCACGCGCCTCATGGGCGCGGCCGCCCTTTCCAATCCCGTTCTGGCCTTCCTCGCCGCCCTGGCGGGCGCGGCAACGCTGATCATCGCCAACTGGGAGAAGGTTTCCTCCTGGTGGGACAATCTCTGGGCCGGTCTGGGGGATACCCTCAGGCAATGGATGGACGGCCTCCTCCCCTCCCTGCCCGACTGGCTGAAGGAACTGTTCGGCATCAAGGGCGGAGAGCCGGCCTCCGGGGATTCCTCCTTTCTGGGCGAGGCGGAGAGGGAGATCAGGCATTTCGCCGAGGAATACAATGCGCATGTGGACGGCTTCCTCCCCGCCGCCTCCGAGGCCGTAAGCCCGGCAACCGTCGCCGGGCCGGAGTCCAAGCACACGGAGTATATCAATGATTTCAACGGCGACTTCATTTTCCAGATCCGGAGTCCGGACCCGGCCGACGCCGGGCGGGAGGTGGGCAGGGAGCTCCGGCGCATCATGAACAACGTCAATCCGGGGATACGGCAATGATCCGGACTCTTTTCGGCGAGGAATGGACCCTGCTGGACGAATACGGGGAAACGGCGGTGGACTTCACCAGCTTTCTGGACATCGACATCCGCAGCGAGGGGCGGGCTTTGTCCTATCCGGTGGAGCTGGGGGGTTTTGCCGCCTACAACAAGACGGAATCACCCCTGGAGATCCGGGTCGCCCTGGCCGCCCAGGGCAGCGAGTCGGATTTCGCCCGCATCCTCCTCCAGCTTGAGGACTACAAGCGCGAGGCCGTCAGGCTGGTGGTGGTCACGCCCTCGGCCCTGCACCCCGGCATGACCCTGAAGGGCTATTCCTACAAGCGCGGCCGGGACGCGGGGGCTGGACTGCTGGCCGTGGAACTGAATCTGGTGGAGGCGCGCGAGGTGGAGACGCGGGTTGCGGCAGCCGGGATCGGCAAGCCGAAAAACCCCACCAGCGCGGGCAGGACGGACACCGGCAAGACGCAGACGGCGGACGCTCCCGCCGGGGCTCCGCGGTAGGGCTTTTCCCCTTCGCTTCCTCCGCCCGGAAACATGTCCCGGCGGCGCGAAGCGCGGAAGCGCCCCGGGACCGGCGCGGGCGAAGCGCCGTCAGGCGAGACAGCGAACAGGATTCAGGAGGCGGAGATGCGACACATACCCCTGGCCCAGACTCCAGCCCAGACCTTCCATGTGGTCCTTGGCGGCCAATACTGCACCCTGTCCCTCTACTGGCGGCAGGAGAGGCTGTACCTGGATCTCTCCGTGGGCGCGGCCGCCGTCTGCCGGGGGGCCGT
>JAISNZ010000216.1 GCA_031275955.1 Desulfovibrio sp.
ACGCCATCGACATCACGGAAACCCGCATGGGCGTGGACGGGCACATGGTGGCCGGCTACACGCCGGTCATCTTCCCCGTGACCATCACCCTGGAGGCGTCCAGCCCCAGCCGCTTTTCCATGTCCACGGTCTGGGAGGCGATGGCCGCCAACAAAAAGATCTACGCCTGCGGCCTTGTCTGCACCCTGCCATCCATCGGGGAGACCCTGACCTGGAGCAAGGGCGTCATGAAAAACGGCGTCGTCGTCCCGCCCCTGCAGAAGGTCCTGGGGCCGACGACCTGGCTTTTGCACTTTGAAAAACTCGAACGCGCGAGGATTTAGCTATGGCTCGTAAAGAAATCATCGTCACCATCCAGGACCGGGACCGGGAACTGACCTTCAAGATCCGGGAAATGCCGGCCACACGGCTTGAAAGCTGGATCATCCGGGCGCTGCTGCTCATCGCCGGCTCGGGAAAGAGCGTCCCGGACGGGACGGACATCCGGGCGGCCGGATCCTTTCTGGCGGAAAAGGGGCTGGCAGCCTTGGGCGGCATTGACTTCGACAAGGCCAGGCCCCTCCTGGACGAACTCCTGAGCTGCTGCTCCCTGCTGATCGACAAGCTGGAAAAGCGCCTCACGCCGGAGATCGTGGACGACCACATCGAGGACGTGTCCACCCTCTTCAAGCTGCGCCTGGAGGTCATCAAGCTGAACCTGGGTTTTTTGGGGCCGGAGGTCGAAAGGCTCTCCGGCTTCCCCGGGAAAGCGCCTTCCGAAGCGCTGTAGGGGGCAAGGGATACGCGGATTATGCCAACGTCTCCGGCCTTGTGGGCGTGATTGTCGCCCGGCGGCTGGCTAGCCTGCATGAGCTGGAAACCGTTTACAGCTACGAGGACGCCCTGAACATGGCGGAGATCATCACGGTGCAGAACTACAACGAGTGGGTCGCCACGGAGAAAGCCGGAAAATGAGCGCCACGGCCATCGACAGCCTGGTTATCAGCCTGGGTCTGAACCCAGGCGATTTCATGGCCGCCCTGGGCAGGCTCCAGTCGTCCATCGACGGCCTGGCCGGGCTGATGGACGGCTTCGCCCAGGGGGTGACGGAAGGCTTTCGGGAGGCCGAAGAAGAAACGGAAGGTCTGGCCGGGGCCGCCGCCGAGGCCGGATCCTCCCTGGCCGAGGCCGGGGATAGAGGCCGGGAGGGCATGGAGGAAGCCGCCAAGGGGGCGAAAAAGGCCGCGGCCGAGGTCAAGACCCTCTCGGGCGAGGCGAGAAAGCTGGGAGCCTCCCTGGGGGGGAAGCTGCGGGGCATTGCCTCCATCGCCGCCCCGATTACGGGCATGCTCGGCGCCGGGGCTATGGCCAAAGGCTACATGGACGACATGGAGAAGCTGGACAAGCTCTCCCGCAAGGCGTCGCTCTCTATGGAGGAGCGCAAGGAGAAGGCCAAGCTCCTGTCCGTCTATACCGCGCGGGATCTGGAGGTCTACCGCGCCTCGCAACTGGCCCTGGAAGACTTCGGCAAGACCATGCGGCTGGCGGCGGCGCCCATCATGCAGGCCCTTCTGCCCGCCCTCTCCTGGCTCCTGGGCGGCTTCGGCAAGACGATCAAATTCTTGCAGGAGCATAAGCCCTTCGTCATCGCCTTCTTCAGCGGCATGGCCGCCGTGATCACCGGGGTACTCATTCCGTCCATCTGGGCCTGGACCAAGGCCATGATGGCCAACCCGATGGTCAAGCTCTTCATGGCCGCCACAGCCGTGGTTGCGGGCCTGGCCCTGATTTTTGACGACCTTTGGGTTTACATGAACGGCGGCCAGAGCGCCCTGTCAGAGTTCTGGTCCATCTTCGGCACGGGGGAGGAGATCGCTGAAGCCCTGGCCCAGACCTGGGAGGACCTGAAGGCCATCGGGGAAGCCCTCTGGGAAGGGCTGAAAGCGGCGGCGGCGGGCTTTTTCGCCTATTTCGGCGGGGCCATAGACGCGCTGCTCAATGTCTTCAAGACCGCCCTGAAGCTGATCAAGGCCATTTTCACCGGAAATTTTGATGAAGCTTTTGAGCATCTTCTGGGATTGCTGGCGGGCATCGGCGAGTTCATTCTCTCCGCCTTTGTCGCGGCCTTTACCGCTCTGCGCGACGCCGTGACGGGGATCTTTGTCAGCATCGTCAACGGCATCCTGGATCTCCTGCCCGGCTGGCTGAAAAAGCTGCTGGGCATTGACAGCGCCAAGCTGGAGGTCCCCGCCGGGATCAAGGAAGGCATTGATGAGGCGGACAAAGCGACTAAGGACGCCGCCGCCAATGCCAGCAAGGCCGTCGCCGGGGAGGGCGCGGCAGCCGCCGCGGACGGGGTGAGCCCGGCGGCCGTGGCCGGGCCGGTGTCCAACAACACCGAGTATATCAATGACTTCGGCGGGGTGACCATCACCGTCAACAGTTCTGACCCCGCCGCCGCCGGGCAGGAGGTGGGCAAGGAGCTCCGGCGCATGACCAACAACAGCAATTCGGGGATGCAGCAATAATGATTGGCTTTCTCGACGGAGAATGGACCCTGCTGGACGAATACGGGGAAACGGCCGTGTCCTTCACCAGCTTCCTGGACGTGGACATAAAAAACGACGGCCAGGCCCTGTCCTATCCGGTGGAGCTTGGGGGCTTCGCCAACTACAACAAGGTGGAATCCCCCCTGGAGATCCGGGTCACCCTGGCCGCACAGGGGAGCGAGTCGGATTTTGAGTACATCCTCTTTCAGCTTGAGGATTACAAGCGCGAGGCCGTCAAGCTGGTGGTGGTCACGCCCTCGGCCCTGCACGGGAGCATGACCCTGGAGTCTTACTCCTACAAGCGCGGCAGGGAATCCGGGGCCGGGCTGCTGGCCGTGGAACTGAGCCTTATAGAGGTGCGGGAGGTGGAGACCCAGGTCACCACCACGGTCATCACCAAGCCGAAAAACCCCACCAGCGCGGGCAAGACGGACACCGGCAAGACGCAGACAAGCGTTCTTTATGCGACTACACACTGAGGAAATTATGCAGCGTATCCCCCTGGCCCAAACTCCCGCCCAGACCTTCCATGTGGTCCTTGGCGGCCAATACTGCACCCTGTCCCTCTACTGGCGGCAGGAGAGGCTGTACCTGGATCTCTCCGTGGGCGCGGCCGCCGTCTGCCGGGGGGCCGT
>JAISNZ010000082.1 GCA_031275955.1 Desulfovibrio sp.
CGAAAGCGCGTAAACCATCAAGGCGCTGCCATTTAAAGCTGACGCCGTATATATGCGAGCATCCGAACAAATCTCTCTTGTCCATTTTTTCCTTGACCATAGGGCGGGGCCATATATGCGCTATTCGGCGCTCCGGAAGCGCTCAACGCGGGCTGGAGGCAGGTTGCGCAGGATGAAGGCGCGGGCGTCACGCCGGTAGCCCGCCTGACGGAAGGGGGAGGTGCTCCAGAGGGCGTAGGTGAATTGTATGACGCAGCCTGTGCCGCGGATTGTGGAATCCGCCTGGGAGATAATGGCGGCGCGGGTCGCCCTGGGCAGACTCATCAGGGGCAGGGAGGAGACAATGGCCGCAACCCGGGCGCCCTCTGGCAGATAGGAGGTCATTTTGGCCGCATCGCCCTGGATGATGGTCAGGTCCGGAAATTTGCCGCGCAGGATCCGGCAGAACAGGGGGGAATATTCAATGACGATCAGTTGTCGCCTGTCTATGCCCCTGTCCAGAATCGCCTGGGTGACAACCCCTGTTCCGGCGCCGCATTCCACCACCAGTCCAGGCGTTTCCGGAATGAGGGCGGCCATCCTCCGGGCCAGCGGCTGTCCGCTGGGGCAGATGGCCCCTACCGCGCGCGGATGCCGGAGTAATTGGGCGGCAAACCAGAGGACCCCGCGCGCGCGCTGGGCAAAGCGCGCGGGGGGCAGGGAAGGCCCGACGAGACGCAGGCTTTTCAGGAAACGCAGGGGATGAGGCACCCTTTCCCGGAAAGTGCGCGTCAGCTTCGCTGGCATGAGTTTCCCCCTGTAACAGAGAACATGTCCGCCGGCGCAATTCCCTTCGGATAGGCGCGGGGCAACGGCCATTGGGATTTCCGTGCCCATGCCTGTATCACTTCCGGGGCGTTTCTTCCATATTTTTTTTTGGCAGGGCAGGCGTTTTTTTCCCGGCGGATCAGATGCGGGCGCCCGCTGTAAAGAGGATAAAGGCCCAGAGGACGCCGTAGGCGATTTGGGCGGCGACAGGGACAAGGAGGCGCTTCCAGACCTGGGCGAAGGGGGTTTGGAAATATTCGCAGGAGACAATGAGGCAGATATGCAGGGGGGTGAGCAGTTGTCCGGCGTTCCCGCAGATGATGGCCGCGACGACAAGGGGGAGCAGTTGTTCCTGCAGGCCCGCCTGGGGCAGGATGCCCATAAGGATGGGGAAGCAGGCTCCGACAAAGCCGACCATGACGCCGGTGAGTATGCCGCAGAGAAAGGGGAGAACGAGGAAGAGGAGAAGGATGACGAGGTTGTTACTCCCAAGCGTGCTGATATCTTTAATGATTCCGCTGGCGAGGATGGTGTCCTTGAAGACGAAGACGGCATAAATGAGTAGCAGTAGCCGGAAAAGCGGGGCGTTGAAAAGAAGTTTTCGGAGAGGGGTGCGCAGGTATTTCTTGTTTTGGCGGAAGGCGACGATTACGGCAAGAGAAAGGGAGAGGATGAAGGCAAGCTGGGAAGGGGCGGCTGGGGCGGCAATACTCAGGAGAACGGCAAAGATGCCCGCGCCGGCGAGGGTGACGGCCAGGGGCAGGGCTTCAAGGAGGACATGGCTCAGAGCGGGAGGCGGGGCTGCCGGGGAAATTTTCGGGGAGGCGGTGTCCGGTTGCGAAGGGATGTCGCGCAGAAAAAAAAACCAGCCGGTGCCGATGGCGAGGAAAATCAGGGGAAAGGTATATTGCGCCAGGGTGAGCAGGGAAATCCCGAGCAGGGAACAGGTCAGGATATAGCCGGGGTAGAGGGGCCAGGCGACTTCCCATATATGGCGGAACCAGTAGTTGATCAGGGTTTTGCGGTTGGCGTCGATGGGCAGGCCGCGGGAGGCGGCGTCCAGCATGGGGCAGGAGAAGAGGGCGCCGCCGGGCATGGGCAGGAGGCCCACAACGGCGGGGAAGAGAATCAAACGGATGCGGGGGTGGCGGATATGGGACTCCAGCCCTTCAACAAGGCGTTGACTCTGGCCCCCGGCTTCCTGCAGGGCGGAGAGGACCATAATGCCGAAAAGCATGACCTGCATGCAGAGGAAATCGGTCTGGCCCAGGCTGGTCAGGGGGATGCGGATCCAACTGGCCGCCGGCAGGGCGCAGAGGATTGCCAGCAGGGCGCAGGCGGCAAAGAGGGTTTTCCATAAAGCCAGGCGCAGGCGCAGAAGGATCAGGATGGCGGCAAAGGTGAGCAGCAGTTTGCCGAGGGCCAGGAGGGAAGGGGAAAGTTCCGGCATGACAAAAAGATCTTTATCAAATATGGGGGCATATTTGATCGGGTAATAGAATCAGAGGGTTTGGGCGGCAATCCAGGCTGCGGCTTCGGCCAGATTCAGGGACCCCGTATAGAGCGCCCGGCCGATGACGGCGCCCTGCAGGTTGCCGCTCCGGCTTAAGGGGTACAGGTTCTGAATGTCCGCCAGAGTGGCCACCCCTCCCGCGGCGAGGACAGGCAGGGGGCTTTTGGCGGCCAGATCGGTCAGGGCGGGCAGGCTGACGCCGCTTTGCATTCCATCGCGGTCAATATCCGTGTAGACAAAAAAGGCGCTTCCCTGCTTTGCCAGACGGGGCAGGACATCTTCCAGGGCCAGGCCGGAATCCGCGGCCCAGCCCCTGGTTTTCAGCCTCCCCGCCTCAAGATCCAGGGAAACGCCGATTTTTCCCGGCAGAGCGGCGCAGAGGGCGGTGAAGAGATCGGGATCCTCCAAAGCCAGGGTGCCGATAATCAGGCGGCTGACACCGGCATGAAGGTAGGCCCTGGCCGTTTCCAGGTTCCGGATGCCGCCGCCCATCTGGACCGGGATGGACAGCGCTCCGCACAGGCGGGCGATCAGGGGCAGGTTTACGGGCTTTCCGGCAAAGGCTCCATCCAGATCGACCAGGTGGAGCCAGCGGGCGCCCTGATCCTGCCAATGCAAAGCCGCTTCCACAGGATCGGAGAAAAAAACCGTTTCCCTGTCCGGACGCCCTTTTTGCAAACGGACGCAACGTCCGTCCTTGATGTCAACAGCGGGAAAGAGGATCACAGTCCCAGTTCCTTGACCGCCTTTGCCATGCCCTCCCTGGCCAGATCCCGGGCCTGGACCCATTTGCCGCCGCGCTTGATGAAGGACCCCAGTTCCAGAAGATTGGAGGTGAGGGCTGATTGCATCGCGTCATAGTGGGAGCGGGAGATGAGGGAGTCCCCCTGCACGTCAATGACATAGATATCCATGATCACCGCCGCCGGGGCTACGGCGGCGTATTCCGGGCCTTCCCGTTCATGCCACTCCAGGATTTGGGGCACAACGAGCAGGTCCACGCCCATGCAACGGCCCACAGCCGCCCAGTGGCGCAAAGCCGCCTGACGCCCCTGCGTTTGCGCTTTGACGGTCTTCTCGCAGAGCAGGGATTTTTCTGGACCGGTGAAGGTGTGGGCGGATTCGCTCACAAGCAGGCTGGAAAAGAGCAGGTCCAGATCCCCCAGGATTTTTTCCTCAATGGGGGCGGCATCTTCCGCCTGATAACCGGCCAGGAGTTCCCCGGTGGCGGTGGGATGCGTGAAATGGGCCTGCCCGAGTTTGAGATCGCCCACCGGCATGGGCGGCTGCTGCGGGGTCGCGCAGGCCGTGAGGCCCAGGAGGAGAAACGCGGCCAGGAAGAGAAAGCGGATGGGGAGAGAAGGGGACATCAGGCAAGGCTCCCTTTGGTGCTGAGGATGGTGGTGCGGGTGCGGGCGACGGCTGCGCCGAGGGCAAGGCCCAGGCCCTTGCAGGCGGACTCCAACAAGTGGTGGCCGTTTTGGCCGTAAAGGAAGCGGATATGCAGGTTCATGCCGGCTCCGGCGGCCAGGGATTTGAAAAATTCGCGCCACAGATCCCTTTCTTCCCCGGCAAGGACAGGGGGCAGACATTCCTGCCCCTGGCAGACCAGGAAGGGGCGGCCGGAGAGATCCAGGCTCACCTCGGCCAGGGCTTCATCCATGGGCACGCGGAAAGAGGCGGTGCGGGCGATGCCGACCTTGTCACCCAAAGCCTGGCTCAGAGCCTGTCCAAGACAGAGTCCCGCATCCTCCATGGTATGGTGGGCGTCCACGTTGAGGTCTCCCGCGCAGGCCAGGGTCAGATCAAAACCGGCCCAGAAGGCGAGCAGGGTGAGCATGTGATCCCCCAGGCCAAAGCCGGTGGTGACGTCCACGGTTCCCGATCCGTCCAGACAGAGGGCAAGGGTGACGGAAGTCTCCGTGGTCTGCCGGCGGACGTGGGCTATACGGGGAGAATCTGCACTCATGGAGGGGCGACCGTCATTTCTTTTCAGGAGATGTCGCATGTTCCGGGAAAAAAGTCGATGGAAAATGCGGGGGTCAGGGAGCAGACGGGGTAGGACAAGGTTCTTCGATATTCACTAAAACGTTCCCAAGCCGTGCAGAAAGATCTCCACGGCGCCGGCGATGATCTTTTCTCTTTCCCGCTGGTCCGGGGCGGGGCGAAGGCGAAGAAAAACCTGCAGGTACACATTGTCGCGCAAAATGCCGACAAACTGGCCGGCCGCCGTTTGGCTGTCCGGGCAGGAGATTTCTCCTCTTTCCCGGGCCAGATCAAAGAGCGCGGCAAAACTCTCCGCCGCGCTCCGTGGTCCGGCGTCAAAATACGCCCGGGCGAGTTCGGGGAAGCGGGCGCCCTCCGCCAGGGCGAGTCTGGACAGATCCAGCACGGTGGGGCTGAGCAGGGCTGAAAGCAGCCTGTCCGCGAGTTTGGACAAATTTTCCCGCAAACTGCTTTCCCGGTCAAAATCCTGCCGCATGGGGACCAGGGTACGATCGGCTATTTCCGTGACCAGGGCCTTGAAAAGAGCTTCCTTGCCTCCAAACCGCGTATAGATGGTGCGCCTGGATCCCCCGGCGCGGCGTATGATCTCGTCCAGACTGGCCGCCCTGTATCCTTTTTCCAAAAAGACGTCCAGCGCCGCCCTGCGCAGCACAGTTTCCCTCTGTTCCGCGGACAGCCTCTCTCCTTTCCCTTTCCCGCCGGATTCCTTCTTCATCCCTGACATTCCTTCCGCTCTTGACGCGTATTTTTTTCTTGACTTGGTACTGAAAAATACCGTATCAGTCAATTGGTATTGAAAAATACCAAAAGAGGCAGAGAGATGAAGCGGAAAAAAATTTTCTTTCTCGGCGCCATGGCGGTTATCCCGGGACTTTTCGTCCTCTGGGCGGTTTTCTCCCGGAGCGCCTTCTTTCGCGCCGTGGTCACGGACAATGCCTATGTTCAGGCCGAGATCACGGCAATCGCGCCGCAAGTGGCCGGTTATCTGACGGAGGCGCCTGCGGGCGACAACCGGAAGGTCAAGGCGGGAGAACTTCTTTTTGCAGTTGATCAGCGCGCGTATGCGGCCAGGGTTGATCAGGCCGGGGCCAATATCCTGGCGGCGGAAGCCGCCATTGCCCATGCCCGGGCCGCCGGCGCGCTGCAGCATGCCCTTGTCCGCCAGGCGGAGGCGCAGCTCGCTTCCGCGGCGGCCGTTCAAACACATGCGGATCAGGAATAT
>JAISNZ010000083.1 GCA_031275955.1 Desulfovibrio sp.
CCCGGCCAGGACCGCCGCGGCCAGGGCAAGCAGGCCCGGCCAGAGGCCGGGCAGGATCTCCCGCGCGGCCAGCGGGATGCCAGCGGCCACAAGGGGGTCCAGGCGCAGGAAAATATCCGCGGGCAGAGGCGAATCCGGGAGAGGCCAGACCATCCGTCCGAGGAGAACAAGGAAAAAAAGCAGACTGCAGGTCTGCACAAGGCGGGTCATGCCGGCGCGCTTCATCCGCTGTTTCCCTCGCGCTTCGCGCCCCCGTCCGGGCGCGCGGCCCGGACGGGACGGATCAGACCGTCGCGCGGCGGGTACCCAGATTTTCAATATCCATGCGGCCGAGTCCCCGTTCGTGGGCCAGCCGGATATAGGCCACCTGGCGGGGCTGGAGTTTCTGTCCGTACCATTCGTAGGAGGCCACCGCCAGGGCGTCCGCGGCCACCGGGTCAGCCGAGGCGATGACCTCGCCGGGGGCGATCACCTTGCCGGGACCGCCGGGACCGCCGGTGGTCAGGACGCGGGTGGCGTCAATCACCGCCAGATCCGGCTTGAGGCGCAGGTTCAGGTCCACGATGGAGGTGGAGAGATCATAACGGGAATGCATGGACCCCCGATCCTGGATCAGCCCCATCTGCCCCTTGAGGGACAAGGATACCCCCGCCCCGCTGTGGCTCTTGGCCACCGGAGCGGCAATGATCACGTCCGCTTCCAGGACGTCGCGCATGAAGTTGTTCCGGAGCATCTGGACGCCCCCGCTGATGTCGGCTTCCTGGTAAAAGGAGGCGCTCATCAGGTGGTGGCAGATGCCCGCTTCCACCCCGTCGCAGGCGTCACGGATGCCGGAACGGTTCAGGGCCTGTTCCGGGTCCTGCAGGGAGTGGTCCAGCACCCGGATGCGGGAGGCCCCGGCCTCCTTGCAGAGAACTACCAGTTCCCGCACCACCTCGGGGTGGGTGTTGGTGGCGCTTTCCGGCCCGCGGGCGAAACTCATGTTCGGCTTGATCACCACCTTCTGCCCGGGCTTGACAAAACGGCTGATGCCGCCCACCAGGTCGACGGCCGCGCGGGTGGCCGGACCTGGAGATCCCTTGACCACGCCGATGTCGGGGAGATCCGCCGCCAGAGCCGGACCGGAAAAGGAAAACAGCGCGGGACCGGCCGCCAGCGCGGCGAGCCACCCCGCCTGCCATTGCAAAAAGGCGCGTCTGTTCATGAAAACCTCCAGGTCGGAAAAAGAACCGGAAAAAAAAGATGTCTGCCCACGCCGGAAAACCCTTCCCGGAGAAAGCCGCGGGGCTTGCTCCAGTTCCACAGGGCGGAAACCTCCCGGGCCGGGGAACAGGCCGGCGGCCGGACGGAGGGAAATATTTGATCGGGAAAGAGAATTATGTGCCGCGCAAGGCCTCAACGACATCCCGGATTTCCTGTTCGGCGCGATCCGTGGGAACCTGGCAGGTGCCCACCCGGGGGTGCCCGCCGCCGCCATGGGCAAGCATGAGGCTGCCCACGTCGGCGGTGCAGGAATGGTTGATGACGGAGTAGCCCACCGTGAGAACGACATTCTGCTTGCGCAGGCCCCAGACGACCTGAACGCTCACGTTGCACTGGGGGAAAATGCCGTACAGGGTGAAGCGGTTGCCGGAAAAAATCTCTTCTTCCCTGCGCAGGTCCACGAGCAGGACATTGTCATGCACGGTGGCGCAGCGCCTGATCATGGCGGCGAAATCCTTTTCCTGGGCGAAGTAGCGCGCCGCCCGTTCCTGCACGTCCGGATTGCGCAGGATTTCCTCCACCGTCATGCTGGAGCAGTAGTCGATCATGTCCAGCATGAGCTGGTAATTGCTGATGCGGTAGTCCTTGTACCGGCCGAGGCCCGTGCGCGGGTCCATGATGAAGCCGAGCAGGACCCAGCCCTTGGGATCGGTGATGTCCTCCACCGTGAGATTGGCGCTGTCCACCTTGTCCACGCCTTCCAGCATGTCGTCGAAGCGGGCGGAGAATTTCTTGCGCCCCCCGTAATATTCCCAGATCACGCGGGCGCAGCTGGGCAGGGGGAGGGAACTGCCGACGAATTTCACGTTGCCCAGGCGTTCATATTCGCTGGTGTGATGGTCAAACCACATGGCGCAGCCGTCCACATAGGGGACATTGGCCAGAATGTCATTTCCCGTCACCTCCACCAGCCCGTCCTGTATATCCTTGGGATGCGCGAACTTATAGTCGTCAATCAGGCCAAGGTGCTTGAGCAGCACGGCGCAGGCAAGGCCGTCAAAATCAGAACGGGTAACCAGGCGCATGAACACCTCCTGTCGTCGGAAAATCAAGGGACTCTCAGCCGGGTAAAATCCGCATTCCTTTCATCAAAACTTCCTTTATGGTCTGCAACCTCTCCCCTCAGGGAGATTGCCGCTTGACGCCCGGCGAAGCCGGGCCTGCCATCCCGGGAACCCTTCCCTTCAGGGCGGGGGCAATCCGCCCGGCTCCATCCGCCGGACGGAGTCAGTCGGCGGATGGAGCCGGCTGTGGATTGAAACATTCCCTTTCTTTAGATAGATCTTCCCGTCTTGTTTTGCAAGCTTCCGTTGTCTCCGGGAAAAAATCGCGCAGGCGGCGTTTCGCCCGCGGGCGCGATTTTATGCACGGCAATCTGGGGGAAGGGGATTTCTATGCCGTGTTCGGCAAAGAGACGATCAACGGACAGGCGCACGTCGGAAAGCGTCCTGGCGGCGTTGTCAAGGTCGTCGATGACAAAAAGGAGCTGGAATTCCAGAGCGCTGTCGCCGAAATTTTGAAAATAGACGAGCGGGGCGGGGGAGGAAACCACATGCGGATGCTCGGCCGCCGCCCGGGCAAGGAGTTCCGTGACCTGTCCCGTGGGGGAGCCGTAGGCCACGCCGACGGAAAGGGAACGCCGGACCATGCGGCTGCTGCGCGTCCAGTTGACGAACTGGCCGGCCATAATGGCGGAGTTGGGCACATAAATCAGGGCGCGGTCCGGAGTCTCCAGGGTGGTGGAGCGGATGTTGATGGCCCGGACGGTGCCCGCGGCCCCGGCCACTTCCACATAATCTCCCACCAAGATGGTCCGGCCGAAGATGAGCATGAGCCCGCTGATCAGGTTGCTGAAAAGATTTTGCAGGCCGAAGCCGATGCCCACGCTGAGGCCGCCGGCCACCACGGCCAGGCTGGTGAAGTCAACCCCGAAAAGGGCGAGACAAAGGAGGACGAACAGAGCCCAGACCCCGTAGCCGAACATGTTCCGCAGGGGGGGGATGACGCCCCGCTCGATATAGGGCATCCGTTCCGGCAAATGATC
>JAISNZ010000238.1 GCA_031275955.1 Desulfovibrio sp.
AACGTCCCGGACCTGCGCAATACCCGGGTGGTGGATATCTGCGCCGAACTTAGGGAATACGGCATCACCGTCCTGGCTCACGACCCCCTGGCGGACCCGGCCGAAGCCCTGCAAGAGACCGGCCTGCCCCTGACCGCCCTTCCGGACATGCGCAATCTGGACGCCGCCGTGCTGGCCGTCGCCCACGAGCAATACCGGACCTTCCGTCCGGCGGATTTCCTCCGGCGCTTCATCCAGCCTGACGCCGCCGTGGTGGTGGACATCAAGGGCCTGTGGCGGCGGGAGGAAGCCGCGCAGGCCGGTTTTCTCTACTGGCGGCTGTAGCCGTGGAGATTGCCCTGATCACGGCCACGGCCATGGAGATGCGCGCGGCTCTGGCAGGGGTCCTGCCTCCGGGCGAGACGCCGGATCTTCCGCCCCTCGCTCCGCCCGGCGGGGCATTCCTGCCCGCCCTGCGCCTTGAGGGCCTCACCCTGCATCCCCTTCTCTGCGGCATCGGCCTGCCCAACGCGGCCCTGGCCCTGGGAAAACTCCTGGGCAAAGATCTCCCCCTGGCAGGGGTCCTCAACCTGGGTCTGGCCGGAAGCTATGCCCCCCGCCTCGCCCCCCTGGGCAGTCTGGTGGCGGCCTCGGAAGAGATCTGGCCCGAATACGGCCTGGCCCGGGGGAAGACTGTGCGGGCCAAAGCCCTGGGCCTGGCCCTGGCGGAACGGGGGGGGCGGGCGGTGTTTGACAGAATCGCGCTGGACCCTGTACTGTCTCTCCGGAATATGGGCCTGAACGGACAGGCCGCCGGGCGACGGGGTCCCGCGGTGACCGTGGCCGGGGTTTCCGGCTCTCCCTCCCTGGCCGGGCGTCTGCGCCGGCGCACCGGCGGCCTGATGGAAAATATGGAGGGCTTTGCCCTGGCCCTCGGCTGTCTCGGCCAAGGGGACGAGGGCCTCCCTTTCGCGGAGATCCGCAGCATTTCCAATCTGGCCGGCTTGCGCCCCCCGGCAGGCTGGAACCTGCCCCTGGCCCTGGACAGCCTTGGCAAGGCAGCCCGGCTTCTCTTCTCCCCGGCCGCCCCCGCGAACCCGCCCGCGCGGAGAATGGATCGGTATGCCTGACCTGCAACGACTCTTCCGCCGGGAACAACCCGTTTTCACCGCCCTCCTGCGGGAGCATGTGGCGGCCATGCCCCCCCTGGCCAGACCGGTGGCGACCCATGTCCTGGCTGCCGGCGGCAAGCGCCTGCGTCCCCTCCTGACCCTTCTGGTGGGGCGGAGCCTGGGTTCCCGCCGCCAGGACCTCTATCTCCTGGGGACGGCGGTGGAGATGCTCCACGCGGCCTCCCTGCTGCATGACGACATCCTGGACAACGCCCTCCTGCGCCGGGGCCGGCCGGCCGCGCATACCCTCTTCGGCGTCCCCCCGGTCATCCTGGCGGGCGACGCCATGCTGGGCAAGGCCCTGCTCCTGGTCTCCTCCCTGCAAGATCCCAGACTGACGGCCTGTGTCGCCGAGGCCGTCATGCACACGGCGGAGGGGGAAATTGACGAATATGCCAACCTGCGCAATCCGGACCTTTCCCAGGACGAATACCTGCGCATCATCACCGGCAAAACCGCCTGGGTGCTCCGGGCCAGTTGCGAACTGGGGGCCCTGAGCGCCAAAGGCGGCGAAGACTCCGTGGCCGCGGCGGCGGACTTCGGCCTCCATCTGGGCATCGCCTTCCAGATGGTGGACGACGCCCTGGACTTTTCCCCCGCCTCCCGCACGGGCAAACCCTGCGGAGGCGATCTGCGCGAGGGTAAAATCACCCCCCCCCTGCTCCTCTACCTGAACAGCCTGCCGCGGGAGGAACAGGCCGCCTTCAGAACCGCCTTCCGCGACAATGCCCTGGGAGCGGAAGAATTGGACGCCGTCACGGCGGCCGTTTTTTCCCGCGGCTTTGCCCGCCGGACCAGATCCCTGGCCGACAGCCACCTGGAGAAGGCCAGGGCCGCCCTGGCCCTTTTTCCCGCCGGAGACGGGCGCCTCCTGCTGGAAAAGGTCGTGGATTTCGTCCGCGACCGCGAGCTGTAATTCCCTTTCCGGAGAAAATCTGCTATCTGCCGGGAAGGCACAATGCTCTCTGCCGGAGGCGCCCATGAGCAACATCCCTTCCCTTGACGCGGCCTTCGGCAAAAGTCTGCACCTTACCTTTCCGCCTGTCACCGTGCGCCTCCTCAACGCCCTGCTGGACCCGGACCCCCCCCTCGCCCTGATCAGCGAATATCTGAGCATGGACCCCCTGCTTTCCGGCCGGATCCTGCACATCGCCAACTCCCCCGCCTCCAGCGCGGGCATCAAGGCCACCAGCCTGGATCAGGCCGCCCGGATACTCGGCCTCAACGAGCTGCTCAAACTGGTCGTTTCCCTGAGCCTGCAAAAACGCCTCCAACCCCTTGTTGCCCGCGATCCAGAGGCCCTCTACGCGGACTGGAGGCTGACCGTCTGGTCGGCCATCGCCGCCCAGGCCCTGGCGGAACGCCTCTGCCCCGATCTCCGGCGGCAGGCCTACCTCGCCGCCATGCTCAAGGATCTCCCCCTGTTTCTGGCCTTCTGCGGCCCGGATCTCCCCCCCTTTCTGACCAGGGAGGCAATGGCCCTCCTCCCCTCCCCGGAAAGGGCCGAGGCGGAAAAAGCCTTCTGGGGAAAGGGCCATCCCGAGCTGGCCCGCGATATCGCCGCCGCCTGGGGCTTTCCCGAAGATCTGGCCGAGGCCCTTAGCGCCCACCACTCCCGGGCGGAAACCCTGCCGCCTCTCCAGCAGTGCCTCAGCCAGGCCACCCGCTGGGGCGAACTTCTGCACAACCGCAATCCGGATCCGGCGGAACTGATTGCCTTCGAGCTGACCCTCAAGGCCCTTCTGGGGCTGTCCGACGAGGAAACGGCCGGCCTGCGCCAAGGCTGCGCCAACCGCTTCAACGCCCTGCTGGAACAACTGGGCATCTCCCGGAGCAAAGCCCGCTTTCGTCTCTATGAGCATTCCCTCAAGGCCCTCCAGGAAATGCACTTCCTGGCCCTGGCCGTCGCCCGGCCCCCGGTGATGGCCGCCCTGCGGGACCAGTTGCGCGTCTTCTGGGGCATCTCCTCCTGGGACGCCCATATCCGCCTGCCGGGGGAGACCGCGGGCCTCCTGTTCCGCTGCCGCGAGGGCATCCTTGCCCCGGAAACCCGCCCCACCGCCGCGGAGGCGGCCCCCCCGCCGGGCTGGCAGACCTTTCCCTTTTCCTCCACCGGGGCCGACATCGGCTTTCTGG
>JAISNZ010000160.1 GCA_031275955.1 Desulfovibrio sp.
GTCGCTCCGCCCGGCGCGGAAACGTGGGACGGATTCATGATCGGCGTGACCCTGGCTGAAATTACGGCCTTCGGCCTGGGGCCGCGGGGCGCTGTCCCCTCCCGGTCGGTGCTCCGCTACCCCCTGCGGGGCATCAAGGGGACTGTGTGTCAATCGGCATTGAAATTTGACCCGCCATGGGCAGCCAAAAGTGACCCACTCTGAGTGTCATTATTCAAGGGCACAAAGTGGGATTTTTTGAGGACCGGACGCTCATTTCAGGAGACCATCCTGGCGCGCGGAAGTGCGAAAGGTCCGGAAATCCAGGCCATACTTTTTCATGCGCAGGCCCATAATGCGCTCGGTGATGCCGAGACGCGCGGCGGCCTTGGCCATATTGCCGCCCGCTTCGGACAGGGCGTCCCGGATGAGCCGTTCTTCCAGGCAGGCAAGGGCGCTGTCCAGAGTGGCCGTTCCCGCAGGCAGGGGGAGCGTGGCCTGGGGGGATTGCAGCCAGGAGGGGAGATGGTGGGTCTCAATGACGCCGTCAAGGCCGCAGAGGATCACGGCCCGCTCGATGACGTTTTCCAATTCCCGGATATTGCCGGGCCAGGCATAGGCCATGAGCAGGTCCGTGGCCTGGGGGGAGATGCGGACAACCTTGCGGTTGTTGTCGGCGCAGGCTTTGTCCACAAAATGCGTGACCAGGGCCATGATGTCGTCCCGGCGCTCCCGCAGGGGGGGCAGGATCAGGGGGAAGACGCTCAAGCGGTAATAGAGATCCTGCCGGAATTCGCCCCTGGCGACCATGGCTTCCAGGTCCCGGTTGGTGGCGGCAATGAGGCGCACATCCACACGCAGGGTTTCCATGCCGCCGACACGCTCAAACTCCCGTTCCTGAATGACCCGGAGCAGCTTGGCCTGGATCATGGGGGTCATGTCCCCCACCTCGTCCAGGAAGAGGGTGCCGCCGTGGGCCATCTCAAAGCGCCCCTTGCGCGCCCCCACCGCCCCGGTGAAGGCCCCGCGCTCATGGCCGAAGAGCTCGCTTTCCACCAGACCCTCGGGCAGGGCGGCGCAGTTGACCTTGATAAAGGGACGCCCGGCCCTGGCGCTGTTGGCATGAATAATGCCGGCCACCAGCTCCTTGCCCGTGCCGCTCTCTCCCCGGATGAACACCGTGGCGTTGGTGCCAGCCACCTGAATCACTTCCTCCAGCATGGAGCGCATGACGGCGGAAGATCCCACCAGGGCGCCGGCGTCAAAGGAGCTGTAGACCAGCTGCTGCAGGCGGCGGTTTTCCTCCACCACCGCCGTGTGCATGGCCTTGAATTCCCTGCGGATGCGCACGGCCCGCGCGATGAGCGAGGCCAGAACCTGCAAAAGGCGCATATCCTCTTCCAGGCAGACGGAGTCGGCAAAGAGCCGATCCGCCGACAGGGCGCCCACAGCCTTGCCTCCCACCAGAATCGGCACACAGAGGAAGGAAATTTCCTCCTTGTACAGATCCCGGGCCTCGGTGCGGTTCAAAAAAAGCGGCTCCTCGGAAACGCGGGGCACGGCAATGGGCTTGCCCGTGGCAATGACCCGGCCGGTGACGCCCTCGCCGAACTTGTAACGGGCGCGCCTCTGCTCCGAAAGTTTCAGGCCGTAAGCCACTTCCGCCACGATCTCCCCGCTGGCCGGATCCAGCAGCAGAAGGGTGCCGCGCATCATCCCGGTATATCTGGCCATCAATTCCAGAGCGGAATCCAGGCGATCCGAGATATCCGTCGCCCCGTCCAGGGCCTGGCTCACCTCGAAAAGCAAGCGCAATTCGTTGGCTTCACTACGGATTTGCAAATCGGCCATGCCTATTACACCTACAGTCGCAAATGCGCGCGCCGCCCCCTCAGGGGAAAGGCCCGTTTATCTTCCCGAGAGGCGGAGCCTCAAAAAGCGGCCGGCCCTAATCATTCCTTCCTGGCTTCACGAGACCGGCATAGTAATCCTGCAGGGGGGCGACGCTGCGCCGGTCAACCTTCCGGACCTCCAGCCCTTCCACCACGGCCCGCAAGGCGGCCAGGGTGGTCAGGAGGGGAATGTTGCGGGCCAGGGCTTCGGCCCGGATAACCGTGGCGTCCCTGGCGGAGGTGGAGCCGCTGACGGTATTGACCATCAAATGCGCGTGCCCGTTGCGCATGAAGTCCAGAAGATGCGGCCGGCGCGGGCCTATCTTGACCACCAGCTCCGCCTGGATGCCGCGGGCGATGAGGGTGTCCCTGGTGCCGGGCGTGGCGTAGAGAAAAAAACCCAGATCGCGCAGCCGCGCGGCCAGGGGCAGGAGCGCCTCCTTGTCGCTGTCGGTCACAGTGAGGATCGCGTTGCCGGAAAAGGGAATGGGCGTCCCTGTGGCGGACTGCGCCTTTAAAAAGGCCATGCCGAAACTGCGATCAATGCCCATGACCTCGCCGGTGGAACGCATCTCCGGGCCAAGGCTGATTTCCGCGCCCGGAAAGCGGGAAAAGGGGATGACCGCTTCCTTGACCGCGTGGTATCCGATGGAGGGTTCCTCCAGAAATCCAGTTTCGGCCAGGGTAAAGCCGGCCATGATCCTGGCGGCGAGTCCCGCGATGTTCCGGCCTGTGGCCTTGGAGACAAAAGGCACCGTGCGCGAGGCTCTGGGGTTGGCTTCCAGGACATAGACCCCGCCCCTGTGAACGGCGAACTGCACGTTCAAAAGCCCCACCGTGCGCAGGCCAAGGCCCAGTTGGCGCGTATGCCCGCGGATGCGTTCAAGGATTCCGGGGTCAAGGGTGTGGGTGGGGATGGAGCAGCAGGAGTCGCCCGAATGGATGCCCGCCTGTTCAATATGCTCCATGACGGCGGCAATGGTAACGGCGCTGCCGTCGCACACGGCGTCCACGTCAACCTCCACGGCATCCTCCAGAAACTTGTCCACCAGGATGGGCGAGGCCGGGTCCAGGGCGATGCCGCCTTCCCTGCCGCTGACATAGGCGCGCAGGTCCGCTTCGCGGTGGATGACGCGCATGGCTCTGCCTCCCAGGACAAAGGAGGGCCGGACCATGACAGGATAGCCGATCTCCTTGGCCACGCGGCAGGCGGACTCCTCGTTTCCGGCCATGCCGCTTCTCGGCTGGGCAATGGACAGACGCTCCACCAGGGCGCTGAAGGATTCCCGATCTTCGGCCATGGCGATATCTCCGGGCCGCGTGCCGAGGATGGGCACGCCCGCCGCCTCCAGGGCGCGGGCGATATTCAGGGGGGTCTGGCCGCCGAACTGGACGATGAGGCCGCCCGCGGAACGATCCAGACCCTCGGCCTCGCACACGGCCAGCACGTCTTCCACCGTCACGGGCTCGAAATAGAGCCGATCCGCCGTATCGTAATCCGTGGACACGGTTTCCGGGTTGGAGTTCACCATGATGGCGGTGACGCCCAGATCGCGCAGGGAGAAGGCGGCCTGCACGCAGCAGTAGTCAAATTCCACGCCCTGGCCGATGCGGTTGGGGCCGCCGCCCAGAATGATGACCTTGCGCGGCAGGGGTCTTCCGGCAAGATCCCCGGGCGGGACCCTGGCCGCCGCCACATGGGCCGCGTGGGCCGGATCAGGATGGGCGGCGTCAAAGGTGGAATAAAAATACGGGGTCAGGGCGGCGAATTCTCCGGCGCAGGTATCCACGCACCGGAATACGGGCCGCACCCCGCGAGACAGGCGCAGGGCCCGGATCCTGTCCTCCGTGATGAGGGCATCCGGGAGGGAGCGGCTCAACAGCGCCGCGATGCGGGCGTCGCTGAACCCCTGGGCCTTGACCCGGCGGAGAAAGGCCGCCAGGGGGCCGTCCGCCCCGGACGGCCCGGGATCGTCGGGCAGGGCGTCTCCCGCCAGAGCGGCGAGATCGATCTCCAGGCTCTTTTCCGTTTCCGCGATCAGCCGGAGCTGCAACAGGAACCAGGGGTCAATGCCGGTGAGGGCAGAGGCCTCCTCCACGCTCATGCCCAGAAGCAGGGCTTCATACAGGTAGAGGATCCGCTCCGGCCCGGTCTGATGCAGGATGCCGCGCAGGTCTTCCAGGCGTTCCGTCCGGGAAGAGGACGCCGGAGCGGCGCCGTCCGCGGCGGGCCGCGATACGGGCTCCAGGCCCGACAAGCCGATCTCCAGGCCGCGCAGAGCCTTTTGCAGGGCTTCCCGGAAATTTCCCCCCAGGGCCATGGTCTCCCCGACGGAGTGCATCTGCAGCCCCAGCAAGGGCTCCGCCCCGGTGAATTTCTCGAAATTGAACCGGGGCACCTTGACGACGCAATAATCAATGGCGGGTTCAAAGCAGGCCGAGGTCCCGGTAATGTCGTTTTTCAGCTCGTCCAGATGATAGCCTATGGCCAGCTTGGCCGCCACGCGGGCAATGGGAAAGCCCGTGGCCTTGGAAGCCAGGGCGGAGGAGCGGGAGACGCGCGGATTCATTTCAATGATCACCCGCCGGCCCGTCCGGGGGTGCAGGGCGAACTGAATGTTGCAGCCGCCCGTATCCACGCCCACAGCCCGGACAACGGCCAGGGCGTCGTTGCGCAGGGCCTGGTATTCCACGTCGGACAGGGTCTGGATGGGAGCCACGGTAATGGAATCGCCGGTATGCACCCCCATGGGGTCCAGATTTTCAATGCCGCAAATGACAACGGCGTTGTCCCGGCCGTCCCGGATCACCTCCAGTTCTATCTCCTTCCAGCCCAGTACGGATTCCTCCACCAGCACCTGCCCGATGGGAGACGCATCCAGGCCGCGCCGGACGACCTCCCTGAAGCTTTCCCGGTTGTAGGCGACGCCTCCCCCCGTGCCGCCCAGGGTGTAGGAAGGCCGGACAATGGCGGGAAAGCCGATGGCCTCCACCTGACCCAGGGCCTCGGCCACGGACCCGGCAAAGCCGCTTTTGGGCAGATCCAGACCGATGTCCCGCATGGTCTGCCGGAAGACCTGCCGGTTCTCGGCAATCTCGATGGCGGCGGGTTTGGCTCCGATCATTTCCACTGTATAGGCCTCCAGGATGCCGGCCTTGTGCAGCTCCATGGCCAGATTCAGAGCCGTCTGGCCGCCCAGGGTCGGCAGCAGCGCGTCAGGCCGTTCCTGCATGATGATGCTTCCGGCCATGTGGATGTTCATGGGCTCCATATAGGTCCGGTCGGAAAAGCCGGGATCCGTCATCACCGTGGCCGGATTGGAATTGAGCAGGATGACGCGGCAGCCCTCTTCCTTCAGGGCCTTGCAGCCCTGAGTGCCGGAGTAGTCAAATTCGCAGGCCTGCCCGATGATAATGGGGCCGGAACCAAGCACCAGGATGGTGCGCAGATCGTCACGTTTGGGCATGAGGGGTTCTCACTTCGCCTGCAGAATCAGGTCGCGGAAACGGAGGAAGAGATCGCCGGCCTCGGTGGGACCAGGGACGGCCTCCGGGTGGAATTGCACGGAAAAGGCCGGCGCGTCCTTGACCACCAGGCCCTCCAGGGTATCGTCATTCAGATTCCAATGCGAAGGCGCGGCCCGGGCGGGCAGGGAATCTGGGTCCACGCAGAAGCCGTGGTTCTGGCTGGTGATGAGGACCCGCCGGGTGGAGATATCCAGGACAGGGTGGTTCACGCCGTGGTGGCCGAAGGGAAGTTTGTACGTCCTGGCGCCGAGGGCCAGGCCGAGCAGCTGGTGCCCCAGACAGATGCCGAACAGGGGCACGCGGCCCAGAAGCCGCCGGATGGCGGCGATGGCATAGACGCAGGGTTCGGGGTCTCCGGGACCGTTGGGCAGAAGCACGCCGTCCGGCTTGGAAGCCAGGATGTCGGCGGCGGATGTCGCGGCCGGCCAGACGGAAACGGCCATGCCCAGCCGGGCCAGATTGACCAGGATGGAGCGTTTGACCCCGCAGTCAAGGACAGCCACGCGCAGGGAGGGGCTGTCCGGCGGCGGAGGGGAAAAGGCGTAGGGTTGCGCGCAGGAGACCTTGCGGGCGAGATCCTGGCCCTGCATGGGCGGAAGGGCCCTGGCCCGGCGCAGGAGGGAGGGGCGATCCAGATCCAGGGCGCTGAGGATCCCCCCCCGCGAGCCGTGCTCGCGCAAATGCAGGGTCAGGGCACGGGTGTCCAGACCCGCAATGGCGGAAATCCCCTGCCGGGCCAGTTTGGCGTCCAGGGACTCCCCGGCCCGCCAATGGGGAAAGGGCATGTTTTCCGCGGCGGTGAACAGATCGTGGAATACGGCCCCGGCAACGCGCGGGGCGGGAGATTCGTCATCCAGGGGAGTGGCGCCGTAATTTCCCAGCTGGGCGGCGGTGAAGGCCACGATCTGGCCGAAATAGGAGGGATCGGTGAGAGTCTCCTGGTAGCCCGCCATGCTTGTGGTGAAAACCACTTCGCCGGCTGCCTCCCCGGCCGCGCCGCGGGCCTCGCCCTCAAAACAGACGCCGTCGTCCAGCATGAGCAGAGCCGGTTTGGTCATAATGCCTCACAGGGAAATATGCTCTGACAGGATATGCAATTTCAACGCCAGAACCGCGGCCGGGGGAAAAGACCGGAGCGGAAAGGCCGCCCGGCGCGCGGCCTTTCCCTCCGCCGGGGGAGGTCCGGGCCGTTCTAAAAAATACATTTAGGGAAAAACTACCAGAAAAGCAACGCTTTTGTTGTTTTACCGCCAGCGGCTGCTCTCCCTTCCCCCTCCGGCAGGAAGGATTTACTCATAACTCAGAGATATTTCTAGAAAAATAATTTTCTTTTCTTCCCCTTCCCTTTTGCCCGCCTTTGTACGAAAGTTGCTAGTCCTGATGCACGTCCAGGCGGCCGGGGCAGCTTCCTCCCCGCGCCGCTCCACCTTTCAGAACAGAAAAGGAGTTTCCATGTCCGCCACACTCCGCGCAACCGTCCGCGCCGCCGTCGCCTCGGACCGCTGCTTCCCCGCCCCGGCCGCGCGCCCCTCGCCTTCGGATCTATACTGCCGTGACGTCTTCAGCATGAAGGTGATGCGGGATCTCCTGCCCGGCGCCGTTTATGCCCGCCTGGAGCAAATCGTGGCCTGCGGCGGCACGCTGCTGGAAGGCGACGCCGATGTTGTGGCCAGCGCCATGAAAAACTGGGCCCTTGAACGGGGCGCCGTCAACTATACCCACTGGTTTCAGCCCATGACCGGAGCCACCGCGGAAAAGCATGACGCCTTTCTCACCCCGGCCCCCGGAGCCCAGGGTCAGTTCATCACTGAATTTTCCGGCAAGATGCTGATCAAGGGAGAGCCGGACGCCTCCTCCTTCCCCTCCGGCGGCATCCGCTCCACCTTCGAGGCGCGCGGCTACACGGCCTGGGATCCCACCAGCCCGGCCTTTCTCATGGAAACAAGCTCCGGCAAAACCCTGTACATCCCCTGCATCTTCCTTTCCTACACAGGAGAATCCCTGGACCGCAAACTCCCGCTCCTGCGTTCCCTGGAGGCCGTTTCCACCAACGCCCTGCGCATCCTGCGCCTCTTCGGCAACACCTCCGCCACCGCCGTCCACACCATGGTCGGCGCGGAGCAGGAATATTTCCTCGTGGATCGCCGCTACTACACCCTGCGCACGGACCTCCTCCTGGCCGGACGGACCCTGTTCGGCGCCAAGCCCTGCAAGGGGCAGGAACTGGAAGACCACTATTTCGGCTCCATCAGCCCCCGCGTTCTCGCCTTCATGGGGGAAGTGGAGGAACGGATGCTGGCCCTGGGCATCCCCGCGCGCACCCGCCACAACGAGGTGGCCCCCGGCCAGTATGAACTGGCCCCCATGCACGAGGAGGCCAACATCGCCACGGACCACAACATGCTGACCATGGAAATCCTGCGCGTCACGGCGGAAAAGCACGGCTTCGCCTGTCTGCTGCACGAAAAGCCCTTCGCCGGCATCAACGGCTCCGGCAAGCACAACAACTGGTCCCTGTGCGATTCCGACGGCAACAACCTCCTGGACCCCGGATCCACCCCCCTGGACAACGCCCAGTTCCTCGTTTTCCTGGCCGCCGTCCTGCGCGCCATGCACAAACACCCGGCCGTGCTGCGCCTGGGCACCGTCGGGGCCGGCAACGACCACCGCCTCGGGGCCAACGAGGCTCCCCCCGCCATCCTCTCCGTCTTTCTGGGCGAACAGCTTGCCCAGATCATTGACAGCATCGCCCTGGGCGAACCCCGGGAAAAAAGCAAGGCCTCCAAAACAACCGACGGCTTCATGGAAGTGGGCGTTTCCTCCCTGCCCAAACTCCCCAAGGACGCCTCCGACCGCAACCGCACCAGCCCCTTCGCCTTTACCGGCAACAAATTTGAATTCCGCTCCGTGGGGGCCTCCCAATCCATCGCCCCGGCCAATATCGTTCTCAACGCCGCCATTGCCTGCGCCCTGGACGACATCGCCACCGAACTGGAAGACTCCGTCGCCAAGGGCCGCCCCCTGCAGGCCGCCGTCCAGGAACTTCTGGCCAAACTCTACAAGGAACACCGCCCCGTGGTCTTCAACGGCAACAGCTATTCCGAGGAATGGGAGCTGGAGGCGGCCCAGCGCGGCCTGCCGAATTTCAAAGACAGCGTCACCGCCCTCTCCCACTACGCCGATCCTGAAGTCATGGCGGTCTTTCTGCGCCACGGCGTCCTTTCGGAACGCGAAATCATGGCCCGGCAGGAAATCCTTCAGGAGAACTATGTCAAGGCCCTGCACGTGGAGACAAAGCTCGTCCAGGTCCTGGGCCGCTCCGTCATCCTCCCGGCATGTCTGAACTTCGCGGCGAAGGTGGCCGCCTTCACCGCCTCGGAACAGACGGCGGGAGTCCCCTGCGTCGGTCTTGACTATTACGCCCGCATCCACTCCCACATCGCCGGCCTGCTGCAATCCCTCGCGGATCTGGACGCCAGGCACGAGGAACTGGACGCCCTGCAAGGCATCCCGACCAAGGCCAAAGCCGCCCGGGACATCCTTCTCCCCCTCCTGGCCCAATGCCGCCTCCATGTAGACGCCCTGGAAGGAATGGTGGATGACGCCGACTGGCCCCTGCCCAAATACAACGAGATGCTCTGGCACCATTAAAAGAAACGCGCCGGGGCTCCGCCCCGGACCCCGCGGGGGCATCATGCCCCCCGGACCCCCTCAAGGCGTCATGGCGCTTGAACGGGGGCGCGGGGGAATCATTCCCCTGCCGGGGGAGTTTGAGGGGGCAAAGCCACCTCAAGAAGATAAATCCCTGTTTCCCTGAAGGATCCTTCATGAGCGAAGTTGGTCTGTACGATGCCCGGTGGGAGCATGACGCCTGCGGCGTCGGCTTTGTCTGCCGCCTGGACGGCGCCGCCCGGCACGATGTGGTGCGCATGGGCATTCAGGTTCTGTGCAATCTGACCCATCGGGGCGCCGCCAGCGCGGATGCCGATTCCGGCGACGGGGCGGGCATTTTGTTCAGAATCCCGGACGCCTTTTTGCGGGGACACCTGGACAAGTCCCTGCCCCAGGCGGGCGGCTACGGCCTCGGCATGGCCTTTTTCCCTCTGGAGGAAGCCGCTGCCGCGCGCTGCCGGGAGTTGACGGAAAAAAGCGCCACCGCGGAGGGCTGGCGCGTTTCCGCCTGGCGAAAGGTGCCGGTGCGCCCGGAAATACTGGGAGCAACGGCCCGGCAAAGCCTTCCTTCCATCTGGCAATTCGTGGTCAGCGGCAATCCGGCCCATACCGCGGACGCCTTTGAACGCCGGCTCTATCTCCTGCGCAAAGGCATTGAACGGGCCGCCGCCAAGGCGGGATTCAGCCCGGACAGCCTGTATATCGTCAGCCTTTCCAGCCGGGTGGTGATCTACAAGGGCATGATGCTGGCCTCCCAGGTGACCGGCTTTTACCCAGACCTTGCGGACGAGAGGGTTGCCTCCTCCTTTGCCGTGGTGCATCAGCGGTACAGCACCAACACCTTTCCCTCCTGGCGCCTGGCCCATCCCTTCCGTTGTCTGGCCCATAACGGCGAGATCAACACCATCCGGGGAAACCGCAGTTGGCTCTCCCTGCGGGAAACCAGCCTGGATTCCCCCCTCTTCGGGAAAGACGGACGGGACCTGCGCAGGATCTTACCCCTGATTGAGCCGGACGCCAGCGATTCCGCCAGTCTGGACAACGCCCTGGAATTCCTTCTCCAGGGCGGACGGACCGTGGAACACGCCATGGCCATGCTCATCCCCCAGGCCTGGGGGGAAAAGTACCCCATGGGACCCGACCTGCGCGGCTTCTTCGAATTTCACGCCGGGCTGATGGAGCCCTGGGACGGACCGGCCGCCGTCGTTTTCACCGACGGCTTCCGGGTCGGCGCCTGCCTGGACCGCAACGGCCTGCGCCCGGCCCGCTACCAGCAGACCAGGGATGGCCTGCTGGTGCTGGCCTCGGAGACGGGAGTGCTGGATCTGCCCGCTGAACAGGTCACGAGAAAGGGGGCGCTCCGGCCCGGCCAGATGCTTCTGGCCGACATCGGCTCCGGCCGCCTGATTGAAAACGCCGAACTCAAGGGGCGCCTGGCCAGATTGCAGCCCTACCGCCGCTGGGTGGCGGAGAACCGGATCGACATCCCCGGTTTCTTCAGCGCCGATACCGACTTCACCCGCAGCGAGGAGACCCTCCTCTTCCTGCAGTGTCTGTTCGGCTACACGCGGGACGACCTGGACATCCTCCTCCCTCCCATGGCGGAAACGGGAACCGAGCCCGTCGGCTCCATGGGAGCGGACATCCCCCTGCCTGTTCTGGATACCCGGCCGCAATCCCTCTTTGCCTACTTCCGACAGCAATTCGCGCAAATCACAAACCCCCCCATCGATCCCATCCGGGAGTCCCTGGTCATGTCCCTGATGACCTTTATCGGATACCAGCCGAACATCCTGCGGGAAGAACCCCGCCAAGCCCGCCTGATCAAGCTCAGACATCCCATTCTTTCCAACGACGATCTGCTCCGCCTGCGTTCTCTGGACCAGGACGGCTTTGCCTGCCGCACCCTGGACAGCACCTTCAGCCCGTCGCCGGACGCGCGGCCCGGCAGCGCGCTGGCCCAGGCCCTGAACCGCCTGGAACAGGAAACGGATCAGGCCCTGCGGGACGGCGTGGGCATTATCATTGTCTCGGACAAACACGCCCGCGGCGAAAGGCTGCCCATCCCTGCTCTCCTGGCCGTGGCCGCCGTGAACCGCAAGCTCCGGGAAGGCGGCGAGGTGCATATCGGCCTGATTTGCGAAACCGGGGAAGCGCGGGAAGGCAACCACATCGCCATGCTGCTCAGCCTGGGGGCGACGGCCGTCAACCCCTGGCTGGCCTTTGAAACCGTGGGGGACATGGCCACGCGCCGGGAATTGTCCGCTCCCGTCCCCCCCACCCTGGCCATCGAGAACTATGTCCAGGCCCTCTGCGCCGCCCTGCGCAAGATCATGTCCAAAATGGGCATTTCCACCCTCCGCGGCTACCGGGGGGCCGGGATCTTTGAAGCCATCGGCCTGGGGGAGAAGCTCATCCGCGCCTACTTCCCCTCCATTTCCTCGCGCGTCGGCGGAGTCGGACTGGAACACATCGAACGGACGGCCCTGCACAACCGGGACATGGCCTTGCAAATCTGGGAACACGACTACCCCGCCCTTCCGCCGGCGGACAAGGCGGCGGACGACGGGCCGGAAACCCTGGAAAGCCCGCTGCCTCCGGGCGGCGCCTATCGCTACCGCCGCAACGGAGAAGCGCACCTCTGGACGCCGGAAACGATCACCCTCCTGCAAAAGGCTGTGCGCCGCAACGATGAAAACGCTTACCGCCAGTATGCGCGCCAGATCAACAATCCGCCCGGACAAGCCTTCACCTTGCGGCATCTGATGGATTTCGCGCCGGATTCCAACCGCCCGCCCCTGCCCCTTGGCGAGGTGGAAGCGGAGGAAAAGATCATCCGCCGTTTCGTGACCGGGGCCATGTCCTTCGGATCCCTGTCCAGGGAAGCGCACGAGACCCTGGCCCTGGCCATGAACGGCATGGGGGCCAGGTCCAACAGCGGCGAGGGCGGCGAGGACCCCGCCCGCTACCGGCCCCTGCCGGACGGCGCTTTGCCGCGTTCCGCCATCAAGCAGGTGGCCAGCGGCCGTTTCGGCGTGACCCTGGAATATCTGGTCAACGCTCAGGAACTGCAAATCAAGATCGCCCAGGGCGCCAAGCCGGGCGAAGGCGGCCAGCTCCCAGGACACAAGGTGGACAGCGAGATCGCCAAGGTCCGCCATTCCACGCCTGGAGTCAGCCTGATTTCGCCACCCCCCCACCATGACATCTATTCCATTGAGGATATAGCCCAACTGATCTTCGACCTGCGCCAGGCAAACGACGCGGCCCGTATCTCCGTCAAGCTGGTCTCGGAAACCGGCGTCGGCACCATTGCGGCCGGAGCGGCCAAAGCCATGGCCGACACGATTCTGATCTCCGGTTTTGACGGGGGAACAGGCGCCTCGCCCCTTTCCTCCATCATGCATTCCGGCTGTCCCTGGGAACTCGGTCTGGCGGAAACGCAGCAGACCCTTATCCGCAACAACCTGCGGAGCCGGGTCCGCCTGCAGGTGGACGGACAGCTCAAAACAGGCCGGGATGTCGTTGTGGCCTGCCTCCTGGGCGCGGATGAATTCGGCTTCGCCACCGCCGCTCTGGTCAGCATGGGCTGCCTGATGATGCGCAAATGCCATTCCAACGGCTGCCCCGTGGGCGTGGCCACTCAGGACCCCGTCATGCGTTCCCGCTTCGCGGGCAAACCGGAGCATGTCCGCGCCCTCTTCCGCTTCATAGCCGGAGAGGCGCGGGAAATCATGGCGGAACTCGGGTTCCGGACCATGGAGGAAATGACGGGACAGGTGGAGCGGCTGGCCTTCAGGCCCCATCCCCAAATCCCCCAGACGAACCACCTGGATTTTTCCCGCCTGCTGTACAGCCCGGGCGAGGGAATCCGGCGCTATGCCGGCCCCCCCGACGGCATCTTCCCGGCCGGAAAGGGACTGGATGACGCCTTGCTGCCCTCGGTGGCCCGCACCCTCGCCAGCGGCGAGCGGCTGGCGCGGACCCTTCCCATCCGCAACACCGACCGCGCCGCGGGCGCGAAAATTTCCTCGCGCATTGTCCGGGAACGCGGCCTGGCCGGGCTGCCGGACGACAGCATCCGCCTGATTCTTCACGGCGACGCCGGACAGTCTTTCGGCGCCTTTGCCGCCCGGGGGCTGACCCTGCATCTGCATGGCGCGGCCAACGACTATGTGGGCAAGGGCCTGTCCGGGGGCCGCATCGTCATCAATCCGCCCAAAAACTCCCCCCCGGATTTCCTCCCGCATGAAAACATCATCGCGGGAAACGTCGCCCTGTACGGCGCCACCGGCGGCGAATTGTACCTGTGCGGCCAGGCGGGGGAACGCTTCGCCGTGAGAAACAGCGGGGCCACAGCCGTGGTGGAGGGCGTGGGCGACCACGGCTGCGAGTACATGACCGGCGGCCTGGTCGCCGTCCTCGGCCTGACGGGCGTGAACTTCGCGGCGGGGATGTCCGGCGGCCTGGCCTATGTCCATGACAAGGACGGCCTGTTCGACACCCGCTGCAATCTGGAAATGGTGGACCTGGATCTGCTGACAACGGCGGACGAGGAAAAATTGCAGGCCCTGCTCAAGCGGCATGCCGCCTATACCGGCAGCCCGCTCGCCCAAAGACTCCTCGACAGCTGGAAAGGGGAAAAAGGCCGTTTCCTCAAGGTCTTTCCCATGGAATACCGCCGCGCCCTCGGAAAGATGTCCTCGGCTGACGAGGCCACGCCGCGCCGGGAACACGGAACGGCCTGAGGCCCATTCCGGATCAAAACCCAGGCCCGCGGTTTTGATCCGGCGCCCGCCCTTCATCTTCGCCCAGGATCTTGCCATGTCCGCGTACAGACCGATTATTGAAAGAATCCACGACTTTTTGCCGGTGGAACTCATGCCGGAGGAGCCGGATCTGCGCCGGGATCTGGCCCGTTGCCAGGACTGCGGCGTGCCCTTCTGCCATGCCTCCGGCTGCCCCCTGCTGAACGCCGTGCCGGAAATCAACGCGGCGGTCCTGGGCGGGCGCTGGCTCACGGCCCTGATCCGGCTGCTGGACACCAGCCCTTTTCCGGAATTCACGGCCAGGCTGTGCCCTGCCCTGTGCGAAGGATCCTGCGTTCAGGGGCTGCACGAGTCCGCCGTGCCCTGCCGCCAGGCGGAACTGGCCGTCATTGAGCGCGGCTTCGCGGAAAACCGCATCCGGCCGTGTCCCCCGCAGCGCCGGCGGGACCTCGCCGTTGCCGTCATCGGTTCCGGCCCCGCGGGTCTGGCCGCCGCCTGGCGGCTCAATCAGGCCGGCCTGCGCGTTACGGTCTATGAAAAGGACGCCAGGCCGGGCGGCTTTTTGCGTTACGGAATCCCGGACTTCAAACTGGGCAAGGATGTTCTGGACCGGCGCATCCGTCTTCTGGAGCGGGAAGGCGTCCTTTTTGAATGCGGGGTTGAAGCGGGAACGGATATTTCCGGCCGCCTGCTGCTGCAGCGGCACGACATTCTGGTGCTGGCGGGAGGCGCCCGGCAAAAACGCGACCTGTCCGTTTCCGGCCGCCAGCTGGCCGGCATCCATTTCGCCACCGATTATCTGGCGGCCCAGAACCGGGTCCTCAACGGCGAACTGCCCGGCCTGCCGGAGGAATGGACCGCCCGGAACAAGCGGGTTCTCGTCATCGGCGGCGGCGATACCGGCGCGGACTGCGTGGGTACGGCCTGGAGACAGGGGGCTGTTTCCGTCCGGCAGGTGGAAATCATGCCCAGGCCGCCGGAAACGCGGAGTCCGGACAACCCCTGGCCCGAATGGCCGCGAATCCTGCGCGCCTCCAGCAGCCATGCGGAAGGCGGCGAACGCCTCTGGAGCGTCACGACCACCTCCTTTGCCCAGGCAAGGGACGACCCCTCCCGGGTCGGCGCCGCGCATTGCGCCCGGGTGTCCTGGGAGGAGCGGGAAGGACGCCTCCACCCCGTCAGCATCGAAAATTCCGCTTTCGTCCTGCCGGCGGATCTGGTCCTCCTGGCCATGGGCTTCACCGGCGCGCTTCCCGATCCGCTCCTGCGCTGTCTCGGCCTCAAAATCGACGAATCCGGGCGTCTGCCCCGCAACGCCGGGGGACGTCCGGGGGGGCGGGAAATATACGCCTGCGGGGACATGACCCTCGGTCCCTCCCTTGTGGTCCGGGCCATCAACGACGGCCTGCGCGCAGCCGAAGGCCTGCTCGCGCAGCGGGGGCTTGCCCCGAATTGACTTTTTCCCTTGCCCTGTTATTTTTTCTCTGCCTCTGGGATGTCTCCCTGGGAGATACCCCGCATAGGCCTGAACGCAGCCAAGGAACGAACATGAACGAAACCTCCGCCTTTCTCTCGCGGCCCGCCCCCGTCACGGACAAGACCCTGCCGCGCCTCCTGCCCTTCACCAAGATGCAGGGCCTGGGCAACGACTACGTCTATGTGGAAGAATTCGGCGCTCCCCTCGCCGATCCCGCCCCGCTGGCCGTGGCCATAAGCGACCGCCATTTCGGCGTGGGCGGCGACGGCCTGGTGCTTATCGGGCCTTCGGAAAAAGCGGATTTCCGAATGCGCATCTTCAATGCCGACGGTTCCGAGGCGGAAATGTGCGGCAACGCCGTGCGCTGCATCGGCAAATACCTGTACGAAAAGGGCCTGACCGCAAAAACGGAGATCACCCTGGAAACCCTGGCCGGCATTCGCGTCCTGGCCTTGCGGGCAAAGGGGGCGCGCGTGGAGACCGTGCGCGTGCACATGGGGCGTCCCGCCCTGGCCCCAGCGGACATTCCCATGGAAGCCGAGGGAGAGTCCTTTGTCAACCGGGACATCTTGGTGGACGGAATCAGCTTTCGCGGCACGGCCGTCTCCATGGGCAACCCGCATCTGGTCATCCCGGTGCCCCGGGTTGCCGACTTCGCCCTGGAACGCTTCGGCCCCCTGTGTGAGCATCACCCCTGGTTTCCCAAACGGGTGAATACGGAATTTGTTGAGGTCCTAGACCGCGCGCGCATCCGGATGCGGGTCTGGGAGCGCGGCTCGGGCGAAACCCTGGCCTGCGGCACAGGCGCCTGCGCGGCCCTGGTGGCCTGCTCCCTGAACGGCTGGACGGACCGCAAGGCCGTTCTGGAACTGCGCGGCGGCGAACTGGAGATCGAGTGGGCCGGGGACGACGCCGTGTACATGACCGGCGGGGCGGCCATCGTCTTTTCCGGAGAATATCTCATCGGCGCATAGCCGTTCCTGGAGGAAATCCCATGTCCCGCATCAACGCCCATTATTGCGATCTGCCCGGAAGCTACCTCTTCGCGGAAATCGCCCATCGCGTTCAGGAACACGCGGCCGCCAATCCCCACAAACGGATCATCCGCCTGGGCATCGGAGATGTGACCGCGCCGCTGCCGCCGGCCGTCATCAGCGCCCTGCACAAAGCCGTGGCCGAACAGGCGACGCCGGAAGGATTCCGGGGTTACGGGCCTGAACAGGGATACGCCTTTCTGCGCGAGGCCATCGTCACGGATGTCTACCAGGGAATGAACATTGACCCGGACGCCGTTTTTGTCGGCGACGGCACCAAGGAAGACCTGGGCAACTTTCAGGAACTGTTCGACCTGGGCTGCCGGGTGGCCATCACCGACCCGGTCTATCCCGTCTATGCGGACTCCAACGTCATGGCCGGGCGGGCGGGACCCCCGGACGCCCTGGGGCGCTTCGCCGGAATCCTCTACCTGCCCTGTACGGCGGAAAACGGCTTCCTTCCGGATCTGCCCGGGGAGCGGCCGGACATCATCTACCTCTGCTATCCCAACAATCCCACCGGGGCCGTCCTCACCAGGGGGCAGCTCGCCCGCTGGGTGGCCTACGCGCGGGAACACGACTGCCTGATCTTCTTTGACGCCGCCTATGAAGCCTACATCACCGAAGCGGATATTCCGCGCAGCATCTACGAAATTGAAGGAGCCGCGGACGTGGCCGTGGAATTTCGCAGCTATTCCAAGACAGCGGGCTTTACCGGCCTGCGCTGCGGCTTTGTGGTCATTCCGCCCGGCGTGCGCGGCCGGGGCCCCGGCAGCGAGCCCATCCCCCTGCGCGACCTCTGGCTGCGCCGCCAAACCACCAAATACAACGGCTGCCCGTATATCATCCAGCGGGCGGCCGAAGCGACGCACACCGCCGCGGGGAAGCGGGAAACCCGGGCCATCATTGCCGGCTACAGGGAAAACGCCCGGCGCATCCGGGACGGATTCCAGGCCCTGGGGCTGACCGTTTCCGGGGGCACAAACGCTCCCTACATCTGGGTAAAACTTCCCTCCGGCATGGGATCCTGGGACTTCTTCGACCTCCTCCTGAACCGCTTCGGTATCGTGGGCACCCCCGGCGCCGGTTTCGGACCCAGCGGCGAAGGGCACTTCCGCCTCACAGGATTCGGCACCGCCGCCGATACCGGGGAAGCCATGGAACGCCTGCGGGGATTTACCCTTTAGACCGATCTTCCGCGAAACCATGCGCCGGGGTCACGGCGCAAAACAGTAAAACCGCCGGCATGATGAAACTATGCCGTCTTGTCATGTGTTGCCTCCTGTTGGTTCAGACGAATACCATTCAAAAGTAATATTTACCTTGACATTATTCCTTTTTAAGCGCAGTTTTTTCCTATGAGCCAGCCGAAAAAACGTGAAACCTCGTGGCAAGTGGATTTTGGCGGGAAAGCCGAAAAACAGGTGAAGAAACTCCCGCCGGATATCCGCGATATTGTCTTTTATCTGAAATATCGTATGGAGCAGGATGGTCCGGAGCGGACGGAATGGCGTAATTACGGTATAATCGTAAATGCGAAAGACGCGCATCATTGCCATTTGAGCAACAACCGCCCGCGATATGTCGCTGTTTGGAAAGTTCTGAACCGGGAAGAACAGGTTATAGAAATCCGGTTTGTAGGTCCGCACGGCAGCGTGGATTACAGTCGGTTCAAATAGGAGGTACAACATGAATGCGGAATTAAGACTTTTACAAAGTGAGGAGGGGCGCACGGAAATCTGCCTTTCCATTCCTTCCGCAAAATCCCGCGCCATCGTTGACGCAATACGCGGTATGCTTCCGTTGGCTGGACTTAAAGTGCGCCGCATAAATGAAGAAGGTGATGAAGTTTTCAGCGCGAAAGAGGTTTTTCCGGATGGTTCGCCTGCGATGCTCTTACGGGGATTGCGCGGAAAAGAAGGACTCACACAGGCGGAAATGGCCGCGCGTCTTGGTGTCAGCCAGAATATGGTGTCCGACATGGAAAACGGACGACGCCCCATTTCCCTGAAGATGGCCAAGCGCATTGGAGAAGAGTTCAAAACCCCGTATAAAGGCTTCCTGTAATCACGAAAAGATGTGCCCAGGCACATCATCGCAGCCACCAGGAATTGGAATATGGCGGGCAACTGCCGGAGAGGAGGAAAGCGGGGCGGCTTGCGCCGCCTCAGGTGGAAAGGCAAAAACTCCCTTGCCTGCCCGGAGGGAACAGGCGGGCTGCGCGCATTCCGCTCCGTTCCTCTCCGCTTCATGCGTTCGCCTCGCCTGTTCCCTTCCCGCCTGCTATTCCGGGGAGAGGGCAAGGCGGAAACCGAAGTCGTCGTAGCGGTTGTCCGGCGCAAAATCGCCGCGGTGTCTTGCTCGCTGTATGTTGATCGTGGCTCCCATTACTTTTTTACCCCCAAAGCAGGCGAAAAAGTGGATAAGGAGCGTTTGACCCAGGTAGGTCGCGCCATGCGCCAACTCGGCATAGAG
>JAISNZ010000068.1 GCA_031275955.1 Desulfovibrio sp.
CGCTGACCGTAATCTGGCCGCTGGCGCCGGTCGTTTGCGCGCCCGAGGGCAGCCCGCTGAAATTGGGGTTGGCCGCGAAGGTCAGACTTTTGCCCGCTACGGGAGTTTCGCCCTGCTTGAGGGTAAAGGTCACGGTGGTGGCCGCGTTCTGGGTCAGGCTGCCGGGAGATGCCTCCAAGCTGTACACAGACGGCGTTCCTTGCAACGTAAATTCGGCTTCGCTGTTTCCGACTCTGACCACAACCGAGACCCTGCCGTCGCGCGGCAGGGCGTCGGGATCAAGCGCCAGGAGAAATTCTCCCCTGCCGTCCGTGATGTACTCTTTGGAAGAAACCCCGGCATGGGCGAAGCGCGCGAAAATCAGTTCGTCCGCAAGGGCGTTCAGCCCGGCGAGCGTCCGGGCCAGGAAGCCGTCCGGCGGGGGAGATGCCTGCTGCGCCAGCCAGGGCCCGCCGACCCTCACTGTCACGCTCTCCCCGGCGGCATAGCCGCCAAAGGCTTTGGTTATCCGGAAGCGGAAGGAATTATCGCCCTCCCGGCCGAGATACTCTATGCGGTAGTCCTGCTTGGCCCGGTATTCCAGGATGATTTTGTTTTCCCTGTCCACAAAATCGTGCCTGGACCCGGACACGCTGTGCGCTTCCGCCACCTTGGCGGGGTTGAGCTGGTCCTCTGCCGACAGGTCGAAACGGTAGACAAGGTTCAGTCCGATCTCCGAGTCCGTTCTGCCCTGTTCCGTGCTTTGCTGCCTGACGAAGGCGTTCAGCAGGGGAATAGGCGTAAATTCAAGGCCGTAGGACCAGATGCGGGGATTTTTTTCCAGGCTGTCCGGGCCGAACACGCCCACATGGTCGCCGTACCAGCGCGTATAGGAGCCTGTCAGGGCCAGGGGGCGGTAAAAGGGCAGATAGGCCCTGGCCCGCGCATCCCAGCCACGGGCCGGGCGCTCCTCAATGAACCTGTCGTCAAAGTCGCGGGAATTCTTCCAGCCGGAAAGGGGCCAGTAATAGTTGGAGGAAAGTTTCAGCCAGTCGGCCTGGACCTCAAGTCCCGCCCCGCCGCGCTGGTGGGAGCGGGTGAAATCGTAGTCCAGAAAGAGGTTGTAGCCCAGCATCAGGTTGCCGGCGTTCTGTTCATCCAGGGCGAAGGGATACCAGCGCTGGCCCAGCCCGAAGTTGCCTATCCAGCGGATCTGCCCCGAGGACTCCCCGCCGTTGACGGTCATCGTGCGCAGCCCCAGTTGGGTGAAGATCGTGCTGTATGTCCAGTCATAGAGGGGGAGGAGGACGTCTCCCTCGCCGTTCAGCCTGCCGTCGCCGTCAATAAGGAAGTTCAGCCGCGCCCGCGCGCCGTCCGCCAGGCTGGTTAGCAGGGATTCGGCCCTGCTGTTGACAAGGCCGCTCGCCCAGGACAGGCCGCGGGAAAGGACCATATCCGTTGTTTCGCTGCCCATGAGCGGGGAGGAATGGGCGTTCCCCTGGTCGGGTCTGTGGTCGAAGAGACGGAAATATTCTCCGGTAAAGGGATCATAGCCCGGACGCAGGGTCTCGCTGGAGGGAAGGCTGAGCCCGGAGCCGGGCTTTCCCGGCCCGGGCAGGCCGGTAAAGGAGGCGGCCTTATCCAGGAGAATATCCCGCAGGGCGGAGGGGGGCTTGTAGGCCTTGATGCTCCATTCCCGGGGAGGACTTTCTGTTTCCTCAGCCGCGGGCGAAGGCCAGGCGAAAGCCCTGGGCGCGGCCTTTTCAGGACCGCTCTCCTTGCTGGGAAGGGATGTCCCGGAGGATTTTTCCGGCAAGGCCAGGGCGACAGGAAAGCAGACGGGCAGGCAGAAGCCCGTGAGCAGGAGAAAGATGGCAAACAGCCGAATGGCGGCACGTCCGCGGTGCATGGCCGTCCCCTTGCCAAGGCGCCGGATCGGGAATTCCAGGAATTATGGCGACAACGGGTCGTTCATATGTTTCAACCAGCGGAAGCGGTTTTTATTCAGGCTGTCCGTCGCCGTAACGCTCACAAAACTGTTGATGGCGGAATACTCATGCAGAAAGGAAGCGATGATTTGGGCGAAAAGATACATATCGCCGGTATTGCTGAAGCCGGATTCATCCAGGGTGAGGAGCAGATCCGTTCCGCGCACGGGCCGTCCCTTCCAGATGTAGTCCATGGGTTTGGCCTCAAGGGAGACAACGGAGTCGATGCGCTTTTTGTTGGCCTCAATGTGCAGGGCGTCCGTTTTTTTCGGCAGATAGACGAAAAGCAGGGCCCGCAGGGTCTTCGCGTCGGCCAGGGGCAGGTAGTTGAGATACAGATGCGCGAGCATGGCCCAGAGGGCATTGCCCTCGGCGGGGGCGGGGGCTGGGGCGGTGGGCGGCGTCAGGTTGACGAAGTCCGCCAGGGCCGGCGATGAGGAGAGCGGCAGATGCACGTCGCCGATTTTCAGGCGGGCCGGCAAATCGCCGTTGCTGTAGAGAACATTGGGAGAGAGGACATCCGACTCGGGCAGGGGCCCGCCCAGGGGATGGCTCAGCAGGATCTCCATTTCCTTGCGGCCGTTCTCCGTTCTGCGATAGCGCGTTGAATAGAAGGGCCTTGAGGAATCCTCTTCATAGGCCGTCAGGGAGAAATAGGGCCTTTCTCCGCCGGGGCCGGCGCCTGTGACGGATTCCACAAGATAGGGGACGTAGGCATCCGCCCTGGAGGCGTTCGCCCTGACGACATAGCTCTCCTGCCGGTGATCCGCCCGGATGGGGGTGGTTTCATAGGGAAAAAGATTGACGGCCGGTGTGGCGAAGAGGGCGAAATGGCTGCGCGAAAAGGAGGGGAAATCGCCCTGCGGCGTCTGCTGGAGTTCAAAGGTGCAGGAGAATTTTTCCACCTCTTTCCTGTCCGCTCCGGCATCCGGCATGGGAATGTCCAGAAAGAAAAATTTTTCCGGAAAAATATAGTATTCCTGCAAAAGACGATAGCAGGGCAGGGCCGTTGCCGGGTAGGGGAAAAGCCCGTCTTCCGGGGCAAGGCCCACCAGACGGAGCGCGCTTCCCGGCAAGACGCGCTCCGTCTGCCCGGCCTGAAATACCAGCCGCTCCGTCTGCCGGAGCAGGAGGTAAAGCCGCTGGAGCGCCTCCTGGCGCGAGCCGCGCAGATGCAGCCGCAGCCGTTTTAGCGCGGCGAAAGCCGGGGGAACGGTGAGGACAAAATCAAGGCGCAGGGCCGCCTGCCTGCCGGGCCGGCTGTCGGTCGTGACCGCGTCCAGACGCATGGGGACAAGTTCCACCGGACTCGTCGTGCTGAAGACGCAGGAAACTCCCTCCACGGCATCCGAGGCCACGCGGCTGCCCCTGGGAATGACCACGGCTTCCGCCAGGGAAGGCTTGGGGGTGAACTGCATGACGGCGCAACTCGGGATGTCGCGCAGCAGTTGGGGCAGCACGAGTTCCAGCAGGTTTTCCGCCAGAAGATCATAACTTTCGTCCAGTTGCTGCCTCAACTGGCCGGCCAGAAAGGCCGTTCCCTCCAGTAGCCGCTCCACATCCGGGTCCGCGGAAGAACCGGAGAGCAGGGGAGCCACAGCCGGATGGGCGCGGGAGAATTCCGCGGCAAGAACGCGCAGATACTCCAATTCCTGTTGATAATACCGGGTGTTCATCCAGCCTGCTCCCGGAAGCTGTCCTCTTCCTGCAAACGGACAATGCCTGTGGCGTCCAGAATGGTTTCCAGCTGCAAGGGGCTTGGACCGTTTTCCGTCTGGCAGATGGCGTCAATGCGGAAGACCGCCGCCAGAGGCAGGTCCGGCCTGGGGGCATAGGTCACGCGGACGTCCCTGAGGCGGGGTTCATAGCGCAGGATCACGCGAGCCAGTTCCGCCTCCAGATCGCTGACGCCTTCTTTCGTAAAACCGCTGCCCAAATCCGTGAGATCGGCAATGCCGTAATCCGGGGCAATGGGCACGTTGCCCCGGCGGGTGTTGAGCATGGCCGTAAGGTGCCGCATAATCGAACGGCGCAGGCGATCCGGGGAAAAACGGGCGATGTTGTCCTTTCCCTCTTTTTCCAGCGCGTACACGCGTTCCAGCAACGTCATGTCCTGCATGGGCTCACCTGCGGCATTCGGCGGCGACAAAGGGCAGAGCGTCGGGGGCGTACCGCGCGCCGCTCAAAACGGCCTCCGAGCCGGAAAATTTATAGCGCAGGGTGATGTTCGTGATGCCGAGTTTTTTCAGCAGGGCATCCCGGTCGGGAAAATCCGACTGATGAAATGTTTTCGAGCCGTATTGGAAGTCATGCAGAAAACTGACAAAGCCGTTTTCTCCTTCATAACGCGCGTTCAGGGTTAAGGATCGAAAATAGATGCTGATGTTCGTATCGCCGCAACCGTCACGCTGCCAGGAAAAGAGCGTGGATGCCGGGCTGTTGTAATTGGCGAGTTCCTGTTTCTTTTGCGCGCAGGCGAGAGAAAGAACGACGGCATAGGGTTTTTCCAGAGCGTCGTCGTTGACCTCGACAGGCACGGCCTCCACGGTCACGGCATAGGATTGCGGCATAGGTTTGTACTCAAGAAGGCCGGTGTTCAGGAAATGCAGGAAATCGTCCTTAAAGGGAATGGGAATGCCGTCCAGTTCCTGCGGTTCATAGCCGTACAGGGTGTGGTTGAAAAAATATTGCAGGGTTGTGTCGGCGAAATCACGGGCAAGGCCGCCCTGTTCGGCGAAAAGGCCCTGCTGCAGCTGGATGGGGGAAAGCGCGCCCGCCTTGACCAGAACATTGCCTTCCCACATGGACTGAATGTGGCAGGAGGCGCCGTTGATCAGCCGGGTCGTGAAAAAGGCAAGGGGACCGTTGTCCAGCAGGAACAACGGGGAATCCTTTTCCTGGGCCGGATTGAGCTTCTGGCGCAGGGAGAGGGCGGCGGTTTTGGCCAGGGCCAGCTTCGCCGTGGCGGCATTGCTGTTTTTTTCGTCCGGCATGGCGTCCTTCACGGCGTTGAAGGCAAGGTCGGTGGAAAGGGTAAAGCGGACCAGATCGCGCAGGGCCGCCAGATAGGTCTGGATTTCCTTGACCAGAGATTCCGCGCGGCTATGGCGTTCCTGTTCGGCCGCATCCAGTTCGTTGTCGGCCTGCTCATAAAGCTGGAGAACGCTTTCCTTGATCCGCTGCGTCAGGCCGGGCTGGACGCGATCCGGGCTGGCGCGGGTTTCCAGGCGCAGGGCCTGGGAGAAAACTTCCAGGTCCTCCAGCCAGCGCGGCGCCGGATCCAGATAGGGGCGTATGGGGCGCAGTTCTTCTTCCATGCGCAGGGCGAAGGCAAAGAAGGGATTGTGGTCCGAACTCATCAGCGTCATGACTTCACCGGAGGCGGAGACCCCGGCGAGGCTCAGGGCTTTTTCCGTGAAGGCGGCGGCGAAACTTTTCCAGGCCTCGGCGTAGCTGCCCGCATACCAGCGCAGGAAATCCTGGGCATGGGGCTTCAGGGCGTCATCGGCGATAATGAGGGAGAGGTTGTCCAGATAGTCCAGGGTAACCTTGAAGCCGGCGGCGGTATAGGGCGGATCGAGCTGCGCTTCATCAAGGGCGCTCGCCGTGAGGCCGGGCCAAAAAACGCTTCCCCTGAGCGCGGAAAGATTGTGCAGTTCGCTGGCCCGGTGGATCAGCCAGTGCATGGAATAGCCCTTGATTTCCGGCAGGCGGGCCAGGGAAGCCTGAAGGGAGCGCAGGATCTGTTCCTGCGTATCGGCGTCCCATCTTCCGTTGTAATAATAACGGGCCAGACTGTAAGCTGTGGAAAGATCCAGCAGCGGGATGTCACCCGTATTCAGGGCCTGCAGAAGGCCTTGGGGCATGGCGGGAATTTGGAGCAGATCCGCAAAGGGTTTCCCCTGCCGCGCGGCGGAAACCAGATCAAAACGCCAGACAAGATCCGCAACGAGGGTGAAGAAGTCCTTGTCCGGGGTTTTGTCCGTGAGGCGGCCGCGCTGGAGCCCCATCTGCTCCAAGGCTTGCAGGAGAACACTCTTCTCAAACTCGGCGTTCAGCTCGCGATACAGATGCGCCAGGCCCTCCCGGCGCTGATTCAGCCCCATGGAGGGGAAAATGCCGGCTTCGGCGTCCTTTTCCATCTGTTCCGTATCGCGGAAACGCTGTTCAAAGGCGAGCAGCCGGCCCGGCATGGAGGTGTCCCGCGGCGGCACGGGTTTTTGCGCGGCGATGCGGCGCAAAATCGTCTCGTTCTGCTGGAAGGAAAAAGAAAGCAGGGCCGCGAGGCCGAAGGTCACGAGAAGCAGGGCGGCATAGGCGAAGGTGCGCAGCGAGGAGCGCCAGCGCAGATATTCGGCCACAGGGCGGTTCCTGTTGCGATCCTCCGGCAGGACACGGCTGAAGAAGTCGTGGAGAAAAAATCCGGAGGCGCTTTCCCGGGTATGGAAGAGGCCGCGCATCAGGCCGGAGAGCCCGGGAAAGGCCCGGCTGTGCCCTTCCGCGTCGGTTCTCAGCGCGCTTGAAAAGAAAATTCCGCGCAGGAGCGGTGTCTCCTGGTAGGGGTTTTCCCCGAAAAGCTCTCCGGCGTAGGCGGCGAGAGCCGGAGCCATAACCTTGAACTCTTCCCAGGCAAGCAGGCGGTGCGGCTGCGCCTCCGGCGATTCCTCGCGGGCAAACAGGCACAGAGAACGGAATTGCCGCAGGATGTCGTCCAGGGCTTTTTGGATTTGCACACCAACGGGAACAAGGTTTTTCTTGTCCGGCGACTGGAGGATGCGGCCCACGCACTGCCGCCTGGCGTCAGGGGAAAGACTCTCCAGCACGCGGCCCATTCCCGCCTGCAGGTCGATTTTGCTCACCATGAGGTAAACGGGAAATTTCGCGCCCAGCATGCGCATGATTTCGTCGAGGCGCCGGCGCAGGGCGCGCGCCTCGGGGATCAGATGATCCCCCCCCCCGTACAGGGTGTCGGCGGCGACAAGAATCACCAGGCCGTTCAGCGCTTCCCTGCGGCGGTATCTCTCCAGTTGGCGCAGAAAATCAAGCCACTCAGCGTTGTCCGCCGCTCCGTCCAGCGGGACCGCGTACCGTCCGGCCGTATCCAGCACCACGGCCTCCCGAAAGAAATACCAATCGCAGTTGCGCGTGCTTGCATGTTCCGGGTCCGGTCCCACGTCCGTCAACATGGCGTTCAAGCCGCAATGGCTGACGGCGGAGGATTTGCCCGCCCCGGTTTTGCCCATGACCATATACCAGGGCAGGGCGTAGACGGGATTGCCGCGCCCTCCCAGATAGGAGGTCTTCAGAATGGCTATGGCGCGTTTCCAGCGGTTGTCAATCAGATCTTTCCCGGCCGTCCGGTCCGGAAGAGCCGTGGAGGCAAGGGAGACAACATGCTCTATCTGCAGACGGCGGCGGTGTCGGGAAATCGCCCGCAGGCAGAGGACAAGGCAGAGCAGAAAGGCAAAGAGCAGACCCGCGGCGGCAAGCGCCGTTTTCGGCGGAATATCCGCAAGGCGGCAGAGGACATACGTCCCCCCGCAGAGGAGGAGGGCCAGAAGCATCCAGAGCAGGATGCGCAAAACGGTCTTCAGCAGTCCTTTCACAGCAGCAGGCTCCCCTCGGTGAACAGGGTGAGAAGAGCATCAAGGCGCAGATCATACACCAAATAGAGAAGCCCGGTGACAAGGGGCGGTATGAGCCAGAGCAGCCAGTCCAGCCCGTCGAAACGGCGCAGACGGTTCAAAGGATTCTTCCGCGCGGGGGAAGCGGGATAGGCGGCCGGGAAAAGCCGCTGATTCTCCCCGACGCCGTTGGCGACCGCGGGGACGAAGCGGGCGATGGCGGCCAGTTTGCCCTCTCTGGCCGCCGCGTCGTTGAAATACATGCCGGTGAACCCCCGGGACAGGCAAAGGGCGAAGACTTCCAGAACAATGCCCAGCATTTCCGGGGAGGCGTTTTCCTCTTCCTGTCCGGCCGGGGCTTCCGGTCCACTCAGACCTTCCTGTCCGGCCGGGGTTTCCGGTCCGCCCCGGGAGGCTTCGTTCCGGGCGGCGGAAACCGCGTCGCCGCCGCCCGGCCCGGCCTTTTCCAGCAGGACGTCCAGAATGCGGTAAAAATCCTCTCCCGCGGTAGCCGTATTGTGCCGGACAAGCTGCAGGGGGGCGATCATCCACTCCGCGCGGCCTGCCCAGGCGGAAGAGAGCAGGATTTCGTCAATAAAGGCGCAGACGGCGAAATCCGCCGTTTCGGCGAGGGTTCTGTCGAGTCCGGCCGCAACGGCGCGACGGACGGCGTCATCCAGCAGGCGGACAAGGTAGCTGCGCAAGCCCGGCGCCTGGGTCAGATTTACGTCCGCGGTTTTCCTGTCGGCAGCGTCGGGGTCCTCCACCACGATGCCCTGAACCTGCGCGGCGGGCGGGCCGGGCGGCTCCCGGCTGTCCGCCTCCGCGGCCAGCATGGCGGTGATCAGGGCTTCATTGAAATAATCCGTCCGGTGCATGCCTTACCGCCCGATTGCCACAAGAAGCGCCTGCGCGTTTTCCGGGGCGGATTCCCAGAACAGGCTGATCTTTGACTGCGTTGCGACGCTCTGCCAGAGCGGATGGGTGACGTCTATCGAGAACCAGGCTGTATCCGCCCTTTTGATGAAACCGGGAGGGGCCGTGCGGATCCTGGTCAGCGGCACTCCGGAAACGGCTTTGGCTATAATGGTGTTCAGCCGTTCCTGCGTCCCCAGCTTGGCGAAACGGGGGAAGTTTTCCGCCACGGACTCCGGGAGCGGGTCACAGCGGACGGAAAGCCAGTAGGAGCAGGCCGGGGAAAGGAAATTTTCCGGAATATCGGCGCTGAAGTAGGGCGGGGCATAGACCAGGGGCAGGGATTTGCTCGCGCCCGCTCCCAGGGTCCCCAGAAACCTGCGCAGCAGGGCGCAGAGCGATTCAAAGCCTTCCCGGGGGCTTTCATGATTGTATCCGGCAATGCCGTCCGCGGCGCTCGCGGAACGTCCGAGGCAGTCTATGTCGTCAAAAAAGAGGGAAAGCTCCCCGGCGAATTGGCGCAAAGCCCCGTAAATATGCCAGGGATGAATGTTCGGACCGGAGCGCAGATGCGCGAGAAGCGGAATATTTCTGTTCAGGATGCTCAGCGCGGTAAAATTGAGGATAAAAGGCATGTCCGCGTTTGCGCCCTCCGCGTTCTTGTATCCCGCGAGCCTACCGGCGCAGGAAACCGCCATATCCTGCACTTCCTGCACCAGAGCGGCGAGATAGGCGCTGGCGTCAAGGCAGAGCAGGGGAGAGAGGAACTTCGGATCAAGCTCTATGTGCTCCCCCACACGGCGCACAAGGGTCAGGGGAAGCATTTCAAAATCGGGGTACTGTCCGAGATCCGCGTCCCGGATCAGAACGGGGGCGTAGCGAAGACGCTGTACCGGAGCGGGCGGAGCGGTTCCGTAAACATCCGGCATCTGTTCGGGCGTTTCGGCATAGACGAAGCGGACGCCCGCAAAGTCTCCTTCCAGCGCGGCATTATTGCCGCCCGCATGGGGCAGGGCGAGACCCAGATACAGCGTGCCAGGCCTGTCGGGTTCGGGCCAGTCGCTTTTCAGGGCAAGGGGGGCCAAAGAGGCGTCATAGGGCACGTTGACAACGGCCCCGCTGGGGAAGACGGCCTCAAGCCTTTCAATTTCCAGGGAGTGCTCCGCAACGGAACCGCGCCAGACAAGGCTGCGCACTCCCCAGAAATACGGCAGGCCATAGAGGCGCAGGGGGTCAACCTGCCGCCGCAGTTCCTCGTCCGCCGCCTGAAAATGCTGAGGATGCAAAAAAAGCCCCTGGCTCCAGAATATCGGCCGGTGTCCGTTCACGATGTTTTCTCTTGCCCCTCTGTTTTCTCCCGTTCGCTGTCCTCTTCCAGCGCATGAGCGGCCAAATGCAGGGAAAGGACAAGCCGCCCCGCGCTGTACAGAGTGGATTTCCAGAACAGAAAGCCGCTTTGCGTGCTGCTCAGCGGAATCCGCCACAACCGCGCGGACTGTTCCGGACTGGACTCAAAATATCCGCACACAATGCCCACAAAAAGCGCTCCTTCCGCCCTGTCCAGGTCGTAATTCGCCGTTTCCTCCGGTTGAAGAAAGATACGAGTCGTGCTTTTGACGGATTTGTCAAAAGCCGAACACTGCAACAGACTGCTGATTCCGTCAGCGGTTCCTTTCTGTAAGTCAAAAGCGTCCCTCTTGTCAAGCTGGTAAACGCAAATTTGAAGCGTGTGCGCCTTGCCGTCAAAGGAATTCAAATCCCGGGCGGCGTTGAGATGTAACTGAAGGGCCTTTTCCCCATAGGACCAGAGCACACTGTCGGGATCTTCGGATTCCAGCATGGGTTTGGGCGGGGGCGCGCTCCCGCATCCCGGAAGCAGTCCGCAGGACAAAGCCGCCGGCAGAATCAGAAAAAAGAAGACGCGGCGCAAGAGGGACATGGACACCAGGCGTTGCTTCGTATATGCTTGCATCATGTTTCATCCTCTGTTCCGGCGCCCAAACAACGCGGCCCGTCCGGCCCGGATCCGCCGCGCGAGGCTTTTTCGGGCGGGACTGGCGGATCTGGCGGCCTTTTTTCTTTTTGTCTGCTGCGCCTGCGCGCAGCCGGCGCAAAAAAACGCGCCCCTGAACAAAAGCGCCGCCTGGCAACAGGGCCTAACCCAGCTTGAGCGCTACAAACAGGGCGGCGCTCCCCCCCAGCCGCTGCGCGTCGGCATTTCCTTTTCCTCCCCGCTTCCGGCTTTCGCGCCGCAAAATACGGACCCTGACTGGAAAAGCATCATCCAGGCCGCCAGCCGGCGGCACGGCCTTGACGAGGCCTTGCTGGCCGCCGTGATGCAGGTGGAATCCCGGTTCAACCCCTCTGCCGTTTCCCCTGACGGCGCCCGCGGAGTCATGCAGATCATGCCCCTGACCGGCAGGGAACTCGGCCTGGAAAATTTCTTTGACCCCGCCGCCAACACGGATGCCGGGGCGCGCTATCTGGCCGAAATGCTGCGCATGTTTTCCCGTCTCGACCTCTCTCTCGCCGCTTACAACGCCGGCCCCGGGGCGGTGCGGCAGTACGGCGGGCGTATTCCCCCCTACAGGGAAACGCAGGACTATGTGGCCCGGGTTCTTGCCCTCTACAACTCCAAGCGGATCAACGCTCAGCGGGAGAAGTGAATCTCCGCCCGCAGACCCGTCTGCGTCGGGGATATCCGCACTTTCGCGCCGGCAGCCTCGGTAGCGGTGCGCGTATGCGTGACCAGCCGCAACTGGCGCGACTTTGTCAGCCACAGGCTGGCCCGGGTGGCCTGTTTCATCTCCAGGGGACGCAGGGGGTCAGCAAGATCCAGTTTCCACGGGCTGCCCAGGACAATGACAACGGACGGCGAATCGGGCGGCAAATCGTCGGTATAAAAGGTATGGGCCTTGTCCGGGGAAAATCCGTTTTCCTGCGCCGCGGTATAGTCAAATTCCAGCACAAGTTTCCGCTCGTCCCCGTCCGCTTTGGGAAAGACCCGCAAGGCCGTGCCCAGATTCAGCTTCGCCTCGGGGTTCGGCGCCGGCTCAAGGCTCCGCGCCGGTTCCGGATGTACCGGTTCCGGATGTACCGGTTCCGGATGGGCCGGTTCCGGATGGGCCGGCAGCTGATGCTCAAGAAGTTCCGGTTTCGGGGAGGGTTCAGGAAGAGGGCCGGGATCGGCCGGCGGCTCCTGCGCTGGCGGCAGTTCGCCAAGACGGGCCTTGGCCGGCCCGACCGGATCGCTTTTCTGAAAAAAGAAGAACGGCTCGTTGCCGGTGGCATAGGCGAACATGCCTGCCAGGGCGATGCTCCAGAAAAGGAGCAGGACGAGCTGAGGTTTGCGGGAGTAGAGAAACACCAAGGATTCTCCAGAGTTAGTTGAGAGAACTGTCTTCCGCGGCCGGCCCTTGCTTGTCCAGCCTTCCCTCCAGGGACAACGTAAAACTTACGCCCATGTACTTAAAATGAGGCCGGGCGAGTATGGTGACGGCGTACCAGCCCGCATCCTCCTCAATTTCTTTAACCTCTATACGGGCCATGCGCAAGGGGCGTTTGCTGCGGGTCAGGGCGTCCGGGGTGTCCATTTCCGTCACATAGCGGCTGATCCAGTTGTTCAGCTCCCGGGCGATATCACTCCGGCTCTTCCAGGCGCCCACGCCTTCGCGTTGCAGGACCTTGACGTAGTGGGCGAGCCTGTTCATCAGCATCATATACGGGAATTGCGTGGAAAGCCGAAATCCGATCTCCTGGGTGAAGCCTTCCGGGGTCTTGGGGAAGAGTTTCGGTTTCAGGGCGGAGTTGGCGGAGAAAAAGACGGCCTCCTGCGGTTTTTTGGTGGCCACAAGAGCGATAAAGCCCAGTTCGGCAAGTTCGTATTCCCGGCGTTCCGAGATCATGACCCGGGTGGGGATCTTGTTTTGTATGCCGCTCATGGCCTCATAGCGGCAGATGGGCAGATTGGCCACAAGGCCCCCGCCGTCAGGGCCGATAATATTGACGCACCAGCGGTATCTGGCAAAACTGTCCGCCAGGCACGCGGCCAGGGCAAAGGCCGTGTTGCCCCAGCAGAAATGCGCCTCGCTCTCCGGTTTTTCCGTGAAGTTGAAGGAAGCCGGCGTTGCGGGATTGTCCTGCGTATAGGGCAGGCGAAGCAGAAAGCCCGGCAGGGTGAGGCCGACATAGCGGGCCATGTCCGTTTCCCGGAAAGAGTTCCAGCCCGCATAGCGCGGGGTGTCGAAGATGCTTTTCACATCCTTGATGTCCGAAAAACGGCTCCAGTTCTGCAAGCCGAAAAATTCTTTGCCCGCCGCGGTGAAAAAGGGGGCATGCGCCAGGGAGGCCACCGCGGCGACATGCTTCAGCAGCTGCATGTCCCGCGCGTCGGGGGTAAAGGCATAATCGGCGATCATGGCCGCCACGGGCTGCCCGCCGAACTGGCCGAATTCCGCCGTATAAATATGTCTGTACAGACCGGATTTGACCACTTCCGGCGCGTCTTCAAAGTCCGTGAGCAAATCTTCCTTGGAGACGTTGAGGAATTCCAGGTGGATATTCTGGCTGAAATCCAGGCGATCCGTCAGAAAGCGCAGGCCGCGCCAGGCGGCCTCCAGGGCGAGGAATTCCGGATGATGGATAATTTCGTTGACCTGGGCCGAGATCTGTTCATCCAGCAGGGCCGTCAGATAATCCGGGAAGCGCTCGGAAAGGTGCTCCCCGACGGCGGCTGCTCCGGCAAGCCTCAACATGGCCCGCAAGCCGTTGATCAGGGCGGCGCCTTCCCCGCCTTCCGGCGGGACTCCCGCTGCCGCGAGGATATCGTCCAGGGAGCCGCGACTCATGGATCAGTCCAGGGCGGAGGAAGGACGCAGGCGCGCGATCCGGCGCGTCACGTCGCGCCTAAGCTGCGTGTTCTGCGCGTCGAAAAGGGTGAGGGCGCCCTGAACGGCGGTCAGGGCCTCCAGGGCGAGCCGCGGGTCCCAGTCGTCCAGATTCCGGGCGGCGGTTTCCGCAAGCAGGGCTTCCGCCAGGGGCAGGGCAACTCCTCCTTTCCCGGCTTCGCACAGCAGGCGCAGTTGGGCGGTTCTGCACAGCAGATTTTCCGCCGGGGAGTCCGTCTTCGCGGCGTCCAGCAGATCAAGCGCCCCGGCGAGCTTGTTTTGCGCCAGTAGTGTCCTGGCTTCTTCAAGATGCTGGGCGGGCGATCCCGCGGGGGAACCACGTCCGTCCCCGCTGTCTTCCCTGCCGGATCGGAGCGGGCGGAGAAGCCCCTGCAGCCAGACCACGGTTTGCGGCCCGGCAAAAGGAGAACCGTCGTTGAAGGAGAGTTTTTCAAGACCGGGCAGGCGGGCGATCAGGCGGGCGCTTTCTTCCCGTACCGCCTGCGCGGCTTCGGCAAATTGCGGCCCCAGGGCGGAGAGGGCCTTGTCGATGACTGCCTGGACGTCCAGACAGAGCGGGGCTGTGACAAAAAATGCCTCGGCGGCGAAAGCTGCCTCCAGCGCATTGCCCGCTTCAAGTTCCCGTTGCGCTCGCGCAAGCTCCGGCATGTCCGGCGGGGGCAGGGGCGTCTGTCCGTTTTCCGCCGCCGGCGTAGCCGTTATGGCGCCCCAGAGGAGAAGCCGCGAGAGCCTCCACAAGGTGGCGTCGGCCGGTTCCGCGCGCCGGGCGGCCTCCAGGTATTCCTGCCCTGCCTCGATAAACCGGCGGCGCAGGGCAACGGGGTCGTTCCCGGCCGGGGCGTCCCCGTTGCCGGTTTCCGTTGCGGCGGCGCTTCCGGCCGGCGTCGTTCGCGGCGCGTCGGGAGACGGGGCGGTGGATTGCTCCCGAGGGGCCTGCCGGTCCGGGGAAGGCGCGTCGTCCGAGGGCGGCGCGGGAAGGCGTTGAATGGCTGAGGCCAGTTCCCGCAAGGTCGCGGCGTCCGGCAGAAGGGAATGGATCGTTTCTTCCAGCGCGGCGAGGGATTCCAGCAGGTCTGTTCGCAAGGCCCGGCTGACGGGAGTATTCGCCTGTTCCTGTAAAAATTCGGAGGCGCGTTCGCGCCACCAGTCAAGGGCATTGCTGCGGCCGCGCAGGCGCTTGACCGGCGGCCAGGCCGCGGCCCAAAAGTTGCCCAGCAGCCCGGAAAGCAGCCGCATGCCCGCCAGCATGCCTTCAAAACCCCGATTGTGCCACAGGGCCGCGGCAAGGTAAACGGCTACCTGGATATCCTTGGATTTGCCCGCAAGAATGGCGGCGGCGTTTTCCTCGATTCTGGGCCAGGAAACCGCCTCTCCCTGGCCGGAAAAGCTGAGCTTTTCGATCTCGGCCAGAACAACGGCATATTCCGGCTCATAGCGGGCGTCCGCCCCGGCTGGATTTTCGCCGGGGACAGGATTGACGCCCAGGAGTGCGAAATCTGTACTCAACGGCGGATACTCCGGAAGTTTTTGGCGGAAGGCCGTCCTCTGGCAATGAACGCTGGAAACAGTCCGCTTACGGCGAGCCCGCCCGCTCCTGTTCCGCGGCAGGGATTTGCCCGCAAATCCTCGCAGAGCGGTTCACCCGTTTCCTTCGTGAACCGCTTTGGCTTCGGAAAGGCCAGCTTATGCAAAGCCGGCGCGGTGTCAAGTCGTGTTTGCGGGATGCCCGGGAAAATCGGGGCTTCCCCCGGAACCGCGCCAGCCCGGTTCCGGGGGAGGCGGAAAAAGCCGCCCTCGTTCAGGCGGAGGCCCTGCCGGCTCCAAAAGGATCTTTTATCCGGTACCGCGCCGCTTTTTTTACGATGGTGGAGTGATCCAGGCCCAAAGCGGAAGCGGCTTCCCGGTATGAGGAATAGTTTTTCAGCGCCTTTTCCCAGTATTCCCTTTCAAAGGCTTCCAGGGCCTCGCGGTAGGGGCGGGCGGCCTGGGGAAAGATCTCGCCTCCGTTGTGCATCCGGTGCGGCAGGTGTTCCGGCAGAATGACCGGGCCGGTATTGATGATGCTCAGCCGCTCCAGGAGGTTTTCCAGTTCGCGGATATTTCCGGGCCAGGAATATTGCTCAAAAAGGGCGCAGACTTGCGGGGAGAGGGTCTTTTCCCGTCCGTAGCGGGCGCTGAAGCGCTGCAGAAAGAAATGGGCCAGGGGGATGATGTCTTCTCCCCTGTTGCGCAGGGGGGGGAGGCAGAGGGAGAGGACATTGAGGCGATAGAAAAGGTCGGCGCGGAAGGCGCGCTGTTCCACCATTTCTTCAAGGGAACGGTTGGTGGCGGCCATGATGCGCACATCCACCGTAATGAGGCGGTTGCCGCCCAGGCGGAAGAACTCCTTGCTCTGCACGAAGCGCAGGAGTTTAACTTGCAGGGGCGCGGGCAGTTCTCCGATTTCGTCCAGAAAGACGGTTCCCCCGTTGGCCGCTTCAAAAAGGCCGACGCGGCCCTGTTTGCGCGCGCCGGTAAAGGCTCCGCCCTCGTATCCGAAAAGCTCCGCCTCCAGAAGCTGCTCCGGTATGGCCCCGCAGTTGATTTTCAACAGAGGCTTGTCCCGGCGCAGGCTGTGGGCGTGCATGAAGTCCGCGGCCACCTCCTTGCCGGTGCCAGATTCTCCGCTGATCAACACCGGGGCGGCGGTGGAGGCATACTCCAGGGCGAGGCGAAAGACCCCGCGCATTCCGGCGCTCCGGGCCGTATAATGCTCCTGCCGGGTTTGGCGGTTCATGCTTTCCAGAATGGCCGCATAGCGGTCGGCGGAGTCCTTGGCCTCTTTGAGCTCGGTTTCCAGCCTGTGCACTGCGGACATATCCCGAACATTGGTCACGATGCAGAACATTTCGCCTTTCTCGTCGAAGACCGGATTGGCGGTGTTCAGGGTGCGCACGGTTCCGTTGCGAAAAATTTGTTCGGCCGTGACCGGGCGGCGGTTTTCCACGGCAAGCTGGGTGGCCGAGGAAGAAAAAAAGCCGCGCCCGGCAAGTTCCTGCACCGTGCAGCCGACCACGTCCTCCTCCGCGGCGCCGGATATGCTAAGGTAGCTCCTGTTTACGCGTAGCAGCCTGCCTGTGCCGTCGGCGACCACCAGACCGTCCAGGGAGGACTCGAACATGACTTCGTATTCCCTGTTCAGCTTGCGCAGGCGGTCTATCTCTTTTTCCAGTTCCTTCAGGGATCGCGGCGTTGTTTGCCCGGACATCTCTTCTCCTGTTTCCGCCGCGGCGGTGAATACTTTCAACTATGGTGGCAAATTTCACCACATCCGTACTTTCCCGTCAAGCGACAATCTCAGGCCCTGGGAAAGGCTGATGTATCTTTTTGAGGGGGGACGTTGCCCCGATACATCAGCGTTTTCCTGGATGTTGCTGAGGGGTTTATTCCTTCCGGCTGGGGATGCTGGCGCGAAGGGGGACGGAGACGGCCTCGTTGGCGAGGAGGGTTCCCCGCGTGGTATGCAGCGAGGCGGCAATCTGCATACAGTCCAGGGCGGCCGGGGATTTGGGATTGACCTGAAGGAAGGGGCGCTGTTTGCGGACGGCCTCGGGTACGGCCCCATCCAGACGAATGCCCCCCAGATATTCGGGTGTGAAACCGAGAAAGCGTTGGCAGACAGCGGACAGGCGGGCATATGTCCGTTTGGCCTCAGCCGGGGAGTCGGCCTGATTGACCAGAATGGAGAAATCGTCGATCCCGTAAGTCGTGGAAAGCACTTTCATCAGGGCGTAGCTGTCCGTCAGGGAAGTGGGTTCAGGGGTCACCACCACAAGGCGCAGGGCGGTCATGGCGCCGAATCCCAGGGCGGAGGGGGAGATGCCGGCCCCGATGTCCAGAGCGAGAAAATCGTAGCGCTCGGCCAGGGGATTGAGTTTTTCGCGCAAAAGGGCGTGCGCCTCCTGATCCAGATCAATGACGGCGGTTACCCCGGAGTTGGCCGGAAGGAGGTCAAACCCCTCGGACCCGGCAGGGCCGATGGATATAAGGATATCCGCGGGGTCCCGGTTTTCCATGAAGATATCCTGGAGGTCGTTGCCGGGCGAGATGCCGAGGAGAACGTCGAGATTGGCCAGGCCCAGGTCCGAATCCACGAGCAGGACGGTGTGCCCCATCTGGTGCAGGCCGTAGCAGAGGTTGAGAGCCAGATTGCTTTTGCCCACGCCTCCTTTGCCGCTGAGAACGGAAAAACTGACGGTCAGATTGGTGTTCATGAGGATCACTCCGCGCTTATGCTGGAAAACAGCATCTCTTTTTCGTGGGAACGGACCATGCCGGCCCGATCCTGCGCTCTCCTGCCGCTTTGAGCCACCAGGATCCGGTTTTTGCCCCGGTTTTTGGCGGCGTAGAGGGCCGCGTCCGCTTCGGCCAGCAATTTTTTGGCGCTGACAGCGCCTTCCAGGAGGGCAAGACTGGAGATTCCGGCGGAAAAGGTTATGGAAAAGGTCCTTTTCCCCGCATGGAAGATTTCCCTGGAAAAGGTTTTCAGGATGCGGTCGCCGAGCATGATTCCCGTCCAGCAGGAAGTGGCGGGGAAGATCAGGGCGAATTCTTCTCCGCCGATGCGGGCGGCGAGATCATAGGACCGCACCGAGCGGCTCAGCACCTCCCCCAGGCGCTGCAGAACGATGTCGCCGTGGAGATGGCCGTAGGTGTCGTTTATGCCTTTGAAGTTGTCGAGATCAAGGAGCATCAGGCAGAGTTCGTTCTGGGAGCGGATCGCCCGTTCAATTTCCTCCTCCAGACGACGATCAAAGAGGCGGCGGTTGGCGAGTCCGGTGAGGACATCATGATCGCGCTGGAAGGACATCCGTTCCAGGGTGGCCTGGAAGCTGGACGCGGCTGAGGCCGGATCGCCGTTTAAGGGAATGATCGTCCATTGCTCCAGGCCGTGCAGGGAGGCGAATCGTTCCCATTCCTCAAGGCTGACCTGGCTGACGATGCGCGTCAGGGCCAGGGCCTGCGCGGCGCCGGCCCTGGCGCCGGCTTTTGTCTGGATAAGCTGTGCCACCTGCTCAAGTTCCCTGACCAGGTCCGGCGAAAGATCCCCTCCGGGGACAGCGGGAAGATGAGCTGGGGTCGCCATTAAATTATAACATCCTGAAATAAAGATACAACAGAGCGCTTCCACTTTTTTCGGCAACGGCAGTGCTTTCAGAAAATTATCAGCGTGAGGCGACAGCGTCTATGGGGATTTCCTCGCATGGCGATACAGGAGCAAACTCCGTACAAGGTTGTCGATGGCGCCGTCGAGTACCGCGTCCACATCCGTCTCTTCGGCATTTGTGCGGTGATCCTTTACCAGCCTGTACGGTTGCAAGGTATACGTCCGTATCTGGCTGCCGAAGTTGATGGCCTCCTTGTCCTGGTACTGAGCCTTTTTCTCCTCGGCCGCCTTGCGCAGTTCGCGCTCGTACAGGCGCGCCCGCAGAACGCGCAGGGCTGAATCCTTGTTGCTGTGCTGTGATTTTTCGTTCTGGCACTGGACCACGGTATTGGTGGGCAGGTGCGTGATGCGCACGGCCGAGTTTGTCCTGTTCACATGCTGTCCGCCCGAGCCGCTGGCCCGGAAGACATCAATGCGCAGATCCTCCTCGTTGATGACGATGGAGATTGCCTTGTCCGCGTCCGGAAGGACATCCACGGAGGCAAAGGAGGTGTGGCGGCGTCCGGAGGAATCAAAGGGCGAAATGCGGATGAGGCGGTGAATGCCTTTTTCTTCCCGGAGCAGGCCATAGGCGTTTTCGCCGGAAATGCGCAGGGTGACGCTTTTGATGCCGGCCTCTTCGCCGTCAAGAAAATCCAGATATTCCGTTGTGAAGCGATGGCGGTCAGCCCAGCGCTGGTACATGCGCAGGAGCATGCCCGCCCAGTCCTGGGCGTCGGTGCCGCCGGCGCCTGGGTGGATATCCACGATGGCGGGCAGGTGATCCTCGGCATCCGCCAGCAGCATCTCCAGTTCCGCCTCTTCCAGCAGGGCGCGCAGGGTTTCCAGGGAGACGGAAAGTCCCTCCAGGGCTTCTTCGGAATCTTCTTCCCCGGCAAGGAACAGCCAGTCTTCCAGATCCTGCCGGGTCCGATCCAGGCGGGAAAAACGCTCCAGTCCGTTCTCCAGGCGGCTTTTCTCCTGAAGCACCGGAGTCAGTTCCCCGGGGTTCTCCCAGATGCGCGGGGCAGCCAGTTGTTTTTCTATTTCTTCCAGGCGCCGCGCGGCTTCTGAGACGTCAAAGCCGCCCCCGGAGGGAGGTGAATTGGGCCAGAAGGGGAGAGGCGGCGGAACGCAGTTCAGCAAGTTGGTGCATGGTCGGGTGGGGTTACAGGTGGGTGAAAATTCGTCCGCCGGGCCTGAACCGGGGCAGGAACAGGAGGAGGAGGGCGGCGGCGGCCAGGAATATCCGCAAAAAGGGGTGCAGAAGATAAAACAGGGTGATTTCCCCGGACGGCCGCACCCAGGCCGCAACGGCGGTTTCCGTGAAGAGCCGGCTTTCTTTGTCGATGCGGCCGAAAGCGTCAACAACGGCGGTATAGCCGGTATTGGTGGCGCGCACAAGGGGCCGGCGCAACTCAACGGCGCGCATGGCCGCCAGATGAAGATGCTGGCGGGGGGCCGGGGTTGCGCCGAACCAGGCGTCGTTGCTGACTGTGACCAGCACATGCGCCCCGTCGGCAACCCGTTGCCGGGCAAGTTCCGGAAAAATGACCTCATAGCAGATCAGCATGCCGAGGGCAACTCCGTTGGAAGCCGGGGTTGCATCCGCGGCGCCGGGCAGCGGCCGGACGCCGTCCGGGAAAAGGGTGACGAGGGCGGCGTTGCGGCCGGGGGAAAAATCCATTCCCTGCAAAATGCGCCTCAGGAACTGGAAATCGGCGGCCAGGGGGAGATATTCCCCAAAGGGGACCAGATGTTCCTTGTCATAGGTTCCGAGGTTGAGGCCCGCTGGAGAGAGGAACTGCACCCGGTTGAAAAGGACGGGCCCGCCGCCGTCCGAAATCCCTGAGCCCAGAGTCCCGAAAGCCAGATGGATGCCGCGGCGCAGGACAAAGCGCCGCAGGACATCGGAAAGAACGTCTGCGCCCGATGGCTGAAAGTAGAAGGGCATGGCTGTTTCCGGCCAGAGGACGAGGTCAATGGCCTCGAAGCCTTCCCGACCTGCCCGGGACAGTCCCTGCTCGGTAAGGTTCATGTATGTGCGGACAGCCGCTTGCTGAAAGGCGGGGATCCACTTCTGGTTCTGGTCAATGTTGCCCTGCACCATGAGCACGCCGAAAGGGCGGGAGAGCGCGGTCGGGGGCAGGTTCTTCAGACGGACCGCGCCATACAGGGGGGGAGCGAGGCAGAGGAGAACCCCTCCGGCCAGAAACAGAGAACGGCCCCTGAGGGGGAAGGCGGCGGCAAGGAGGCAGGCTCCGGCGGCATAAAGGCCGGAAAGGCCATAGCCGCCTGTCAGGCAGGCCGCCTGTATCCATTCCGGCCAGGGGACAAAGGCCGCGCTCAGGACAAGCCAGGGGAAACCTGTGAACAGGAGGCCGCCAAGGACTTCAAAACCGGCCCAGGCCGCGCCGCCGGCCAGGGCCGGGACAAAAGAGGGCCGTTGGCCTGGTTTTTCGGAACTGCCGCTGGAAAAGAAGATCAGAGCCCGGCGCATGGCCAGACAGGTCAGGGCGGTGAAGACGGCCAGGTAGGCGTTCAGGAGGATGACGCAGGGAATCGCCAGAGGCAGGGGCAGACCGCCTACCTGGGTGATGGGCAGGG
>JAISNZ010000131.1 GCA_031275955.1 Desulfovibrio sp.
TCCCCGCCGGGGGCCTGATCCGCCTAAGGAATACAGCAGCCTTTCCCAGGGAACCCTCGTCATGCCCGCGCACCGGATCTGCGTCCTGGCCCTTCTCCTCTTCCGCCTGTCCCCGGCCCTGGCCGGAGATCTCCCCCTGCCCGCCGGTCTGGCCGTCAGTCCGGGCGGCCCGCCCGAAAACATCCTCCGGGCCTTTACGGGCATTCCCTACCGGACAGACGGCGTCATTGACGAAGAGGGCCGTTATGTCCTCTTCGCGCGGCCCGAATCCCGGCAGAAGACTCCCGGCCTCAACTGCAGCGGCCTTGTCCTGGCCGCTGCCCGCTTTCTCTTCCAGCGCAACATCACCCTGGCGGAAGCTGGCCGCGACCGCCTGGGCGACAGCGGCCCCGGTTCGCCCCACGGCCTGGACTGGGATCTGGGCTGGGACCTGATCCTGAATATCTCCGAGGGACTTCCCCGCCTTTTCCTCCTGCCCGGCAACGCCTCGCTGGCCGCGGAAGAGGCGACGCCCTCTTCCCCCAGAGGTTTTGACCTCCACGCCCCCGCCACCTGGAGGGAACTGTTTTCCCGCATCCGGCCGGGGCACGTCTACCTCTTGTCTTTCAACAAGGAAACGGCCCGGGGAGGGCAGTTGCGGCATTATCACGTGGCTGTCCTGTCCCTGGACGAGGGCGGGGATCTCTGGCTGCACCAGACCACCGGCGCCGCGAGATTTTCATACGGCCGCAACCTTTCCAGGCCAGAAAACCTGGCGCTCTTCCTGCGCGGCTTCGCCAATTCCGGAACGGGACGCAAATACATCCTGGTCCTGGAAGTCCGCCTCCCGCCATGAAAACATCTTGAAATTTTTAACAAAAACAGAAATCTAAACCCAGACCGAAATCTTATACCCAAAAAACTGAAATCTGATAAAGTGCCCTGAAAATACGGAGCCCCAACTATGGGAGCATAGCTGGGGGCAGCGGCTTCGCCTCTGCCATACCAATTGGCTTTCTATTGAAAACAAATTGGTATCAGCGGGATCGCGGGGGTGACGGTTTTACGCTGAAATTTTCATAAGGAGCAGTCCATGTTGTTATCGGGGAAAAAAGCGGTGATCTTCGGTCTGGCCAACAACAAGAGCATTGCTTACGGCATTGCCCGGGCCTTTCGCGACAACGGGGCGGATATCGCCCTTTCCTGGCCGGGCGAGGCCCTGCGCAAGCGGGTGGAACCCCTTGCCGCGGAACTGGAGGCCGCCTTCACCTTCCCCTGTGACGTCAGCAGGGATGAGGACCTGGCTGCCGCCGCGCAGACCGTCGGCGGCAGATGGGGAGGCGCGGATATCCTGGTCCATGCCGTAGCCTTTGCCAACCGCGACGATTTGCAGGGCCGCTATATAGACACCTCCCGCCAGGGGTTCGCCACCGCTCTGGACATCTCCGCCTATTCGCTGGTCGCCCTTTGCCGGGTTTTTGAGCCCCTGCTGACAGAGGGCGGATCGGTGATCACCATGACCTATTACGGGGCGCAGAAGGTCATCACCAACTATAACATCATGGGCGTGGCCAAATCCGCCCTGGAAGCCTCGGTGCGCTATCTGGCCCATGACCTCGGGCCGCGCGGCATCCGCGTCAATGCCGTCAGCGCCGGTCCCATCAGGACTCTGGCCGCCTCGGGCATTTCCGGCTTTCATAGGATTCTGAACCATATTGAACGCTTCTCTCCCCTGAGGAAGAATGTGACCATCGACGAAGTGGGCAATGCCGCCCTTTTCCTGGCTTCTCCCCTGTCTCTGGGGATAACCGGCGATATTTTGTTCGTGGACGCCGGCTACCAGACCTCCGGCATCCAGATCGAATAGAGCGAATTACCATTGAAGATGTGTAATTCGCTCCGCTTCAAGCGTAAATGCCATAGGGCGGATCACCTGGCCGCGGAGCGGTCTCGGGGAGAAATCATTCCAGGGTGGAAACAGGGGAGCGGACAGCGGCCGGCAAAGGGGTCCCGGTTGAGAGCGGGCCGAAATCGATGCGCACGCCGATCACAGCTCCCGCTGGAAGGGGCGTGTGCAGGGAGTTGGCGAGAATTGCCGGGGGATAGGGCCGCCAGGACCAGGCCGGGCCGAGCAGAGAGGAGATCCAGACGGCCCTTTGGCCGGCAAAGACTTTTTTCACCAGGCGCTGCAGGACGCGGGGGCTTTGCAGGAAGGGACGCAGGGGGCCGCAGGCCGCGCCACGGCGGCAGCACAGGCCGGACAGGGACCAGGCATTGGGGACCATGAGGATCACTCCGCCGCAGACCACCCTGTCCATTTCTCTGAGTACGGCTTCCTGGTCCCGGCAGAATTCCAGGGCGTCCACGGCCACGGCATAATCGAAGGAACAGGGATCAAAGGGCAGATGATCCGGGGCGCTCAGGGCATATTCCGCGCGGGCGCCCAGGCGGGCGCGGGCCGCGTCGAGCAGCGCGGGCACGCTCTCCTGGCCGGTGACGTCAAAGCCGGATTCCCACAGGCTTTCCAGAAACATTCCCTCCCCGGCCTGCACCACCAGCAGGGAACGGGAGCGCCGCGCCCAGCCGGACAGGAGGCGGCGCAGGAGTTCTTCCTTGCGGGCCAGCATAAAAGCCCCTTTCCGGGTGGCATACCAGGCGGAATAGCGGGTTTCCGGGGTCGGACGAAGGGAACCGGCAGCCGGGAACCGTTCGCCGCGGTACGGGTCCGGATCGGCGGCGGGAGACGTTGGCGCAGGAGAGGGCTGTTTCATGCTTCCCCTTATAGCTTCAAAGGCGGCCGCTGGCAATATTTCCTGTTTGTTCCAACCAGCTGGCTCCTTAGGAAGCGCTGATTTATCGGGGCTCCGCCCCGAACCCCCTCATTTCGTATTCCATTGAAATACTTAACGGGGGTGCAGGGGCATCATGCCC
>JAISNZ010000132.1 GCA_031275955.1 Desulfovibrio sp.
GAGGGCCGGCACCGCCAGATGATGATGGGCCCGGCGCATTCCCTTTTTGGACTTGGATTTTTTATTCTGCTGCACAGCCATGATCTTTCTCCTCCGCATCGCGGCCGCGGGCCGCGTCCTGATTTTTCTGTTTCCCGGCCAGCACAACGTCCCGCAAACAGGCCAGCCTGGGGTCGCCCTCCGGCCTTTCGCAGCCGCAGTCTTCCCTGTTGCGGTTGGCGCCGCACAAGGGGCACAGGCCCCTGCAATCTTCCCGGCACAGGGGGTTGACGGGCAGGGCCAGGGAAAATTCCTCCCAGGCCAGACCGGCCGGGTTTAGCTCATAGCCTCCGTGGGGGGTTATGCGGATAACGGCCTCATCCACTTCATGGGCCGGACTTTCGTCCCTCTCTTCCCGCAGCGCGGGGTCCGCGGGAAAAGGCTCAAAACTGTCAAATCTCTGATCAAGGACAACCAGGCTGTCTTCGGTGCAAAGAACACACGGCAGGACAATCGTGCCTGTGAGACGGCCCCGGAACAGGACGCCCCGGTCCTGGGGGAAGATCTGCATTTGCGCGCGAAGGGGCTCCACAATGCGGCAGGCAAGGCCGAATTCGGCGATGGGATCTTCCCAGACGCGCGGATCGTCAAGAACGAGCCTGCGCCCTTCACGGGGGAAACTCTGCAGAGGAAGCCAGTTTGTGCCCATATCTCCACCTTGCGGAAGGCGAGTAGTACCTGTGATTGGTTAATCTTGTCAATGGCGCGGCGGGCAGGGAAAACATCCTTGCCCGCGATCCGGCGCCGGCAGGAGGAAAAAAGGGCAAAAAAGCTTGCCTTTTGCCGGAGCGGCGAGTAAGAGAAGCCTTCGTCCCGGAGCATTTTTCCCTTCAGCCTGGATACCCGGAAAAAATGCCCCGGCGGCGCGAAACGCAGCGCCGCCCGCGAGATTGGCGCGGGCGGGATCGCCGTCAGGCGACAAGCGAAATCGCTTCAGGATGATTCCTGCGGGCATGTCGCGGCACGGCCCACCCTGCCGCTCTGGAGGATATGTGCATGGCCAAGGTATGCGATCATTGCGGCAAAACGCCCCGGACAGGGCATCACGTCAGCCATTCCAACATCAAGACCAAGCGCCGTTTTCACCCCAACCTGCAAGAGGTGCGGCACCAGAGTCCGGACGGCACGGTGCGGACTCTGACCCTGTGCACCCGTTGCATCCGTTCCGGCGCCGTCACGAAACCCTCGCCGCGTCCGGCCAGGACCTGAGCCGTTCAGGGGCTTTCTTTTAAGCATTTCGACAGAATAAGAAATGAACCTCTCCCTGCAGGGAGATTGCCGTTTGAGGCCCATTCCCCCGACCCGTTTTCGCCCGCGAAGCAGATCTTTCCCCCTCGCGCGGACCGGGACGGGGCGACGCGTCCTTTTGTCCCGCCTCCTGGCCTCCGGCGATCCGCGCCGGCAGGCGGCTGTTCCCCCGTCCTGGCGGAATGTCGCCGCGGTGCTTGCCCGGCAGGCCCCCGCCGTGACGGAGGCGCGCATCAACGGCTGGCTCCTGGTCTGCGCGGCCAGGAAAATCCCCCACCTGATCATTCCCCGGGGGACGTCTTCGCCTCTGTATGTGCCGGCCTTGTATGAGCGGATCGCCCTGCGCGAAATAACGGCTTTTGAGCGGGAACGCCCGCCTGTTTTCTCCCGGACGCCGACGCGGGAGCAGTTCGGGCTGGTTCTGTGTTTTTTTCTGCTGCTGGCCGTCTGGCATGGCCTGCGGTTCCACTGGTTTGGTTTCGCCCTGCTGCCCGCTCCGCCCTTTCCGGCCCTGCCCGGGGCATGGGGGGAACGTTTCGGCCTGGATATTTTCCGGGTCTGGTTTTCAGGCGAATGGTGGCGTTGCGCCACGGCCCTGACCCTGCACACGGAAGGGGCGCATCTGGCGGGCAACCTTGCCTTCGGGCTGTTCTTCTTCCTGCCGCTCTGCCGCCGGGCCGGAACGGGGCTGGGGCTTTTGCTGGCCGTCCTGGCCGGTATGCTCGGCAATGCCGGCGACGTGGCCTTTCGGGACGCCCCGCTGATCAGCATGGGGTTTTCCACGGCCTTGTTTGGCGCTGTGGGGGGGCTGTGCGCTCTGGCCGGGGTGGATGCCCTGCGCTCTCCTTCTCCGGCGGGCGGCCGGCCCCTCTCCCTGTTCAGCCCGCGCTTCAGCCGCTTCTTTTTCTCCATCGCCGCCGGTCTCGCCCTGTTGGGCTTTCTGGGCGGCGGAGCCGAAGCGCATACGGACTATGCCGCCCACATCGCCGGTTTTTGCGCGGGGGTGATCCTTGCCTTTCCGCTTCTTCCCCTGGACGCTTTCCTGCGCCGCCTTTCCCCCCGCCGGGAGGCGGCCGCTCAAATCCTCCTGGCCCTTATCTCCCTGCTCCTCCTGGCTCTGGCCTGGGGGTACGCCCTCTTGGCCTGATTTACGGCACTGCCGCTCACATGTTTCCTTCGTTCACTCGTTTCCTTTGTGAACGGCTCTAGCCGCAGGCGCGGCAGATGGCGATGTTCCGGAAGTCGCCGGCGTAGTATTCGTAGATGCGGTCCAGAAAGGAGGGGGAATTCCAGATTTCCTTGATGGAAGAGCGGGCGATGTTGCCGAGGACGACCGTCTGGCGCCAATCGTGGCAGCAGAGGATCATATCGCCGTTTTCAACAATATAGGCCTGTTTCAGGAAGAGGTCACAGTTTCGCTTGGGGGTGAAGGCCGTCGGAGCGATATTTGCGGGAACGGAACCGGCCCGGTTGTCCATGTGGTGGACGCTGAAGGCGACGCCCCGTTTGGCCCAGTATTCTCTGGCATAGGGCAGCTCAGGCCGGATGAGGCTGGTGTTGAGGGTGGTGACCTTGATGCCGGGGCGGCGCCGGCCGAGTTTTTTTTTCAGGGCCAGGAAGGCGTCGATGTTGGCCATGCTGACCTTGAAGTCCAACCCCATGGAGGCGCGGTACGTTTCCGGGCTGTAGCCGTTTACGCTGAACCAGAGCTGGGACAGGCCGGAGTCGATGAGCCGGCGGCCGACGGTTTCGGTCAGCAGGGAGGCGTTGGTGTTGATTTTGGTTTTGACGAAAGGGCGGCAGCGTTTGCGGATGGCGGCCAGGATGTCGGGCATGCGCTTATCCAGGAGGGGTTCGTTGGTCAGGTAGGGGCTGATGCGGCCGACGAGGTGGCGGGAGCACTCGTCGATGATCGCGTCAATCATTCCGTCTTCCATGCGGCCGTGGGGAATGCGTTCCGGGCTCTGGCTGTGGGGACAGAAAAGGCATTTGGCGTTGCAGGTGGAGAGGGTCTGGAACTCCACGGCGCGCGGAAAGGAGGGGCGGAATCGTTTGCCGGTTTTGAGCCAGGTATAGATCTTGTTGAGAAAACCGGCTCCGCGTTTGGGCATGAAATATTCGGCCATGGGATCGCTCGTTGGGGAAAGGGCTTAATCCGGGAAAAGGGCGGGATCGTGTTCAGCGGGCAGGGAGATTCCCGGCTTTCCGGGAAAGCGCAGGACGGGGCGGGCTGTGCGGCCGCGCAGCGACGTTGCCGCGCGGCGGAAGAGATGCAGGTAGATCATGCTGATGCACCAGCCCGTCAGCCAGCCGAAAACCACGTCGGAGGGGTAGTGCTTGCCGAGATAAACGCGGGAATACCCGACAGCCAGGGGGATGAGGTAGATAACCGGGGACGCCTGGGGAACGAAGGCGGCGATGGTGGCGGCGGCGGCCATGGAATTGACGGCGTGCCCCGAGTAGAAGGAACTGCTCTTGCTGGCGACGGCTGTAAAGTCCGGGGGATTTTCGCGCCATGTCCCGTTGCTCAGATAGTGGACGTTGGGCAGGGTATTCTGGGGCCGCGGGCGCTTGCAGATGTCTTTGACCAGATTGGCCGAGATGTCCGCTGTCCCCACGCACAGGCCGAGGAGCAGGGTCTGGAGCAGGAGATCCCGCGCCCGGAGATTGTAGCGCAGGCGGAACAGGAAGAGGCTGAGACAGGCGACAATTCCCCAGAAAAATGGGGAGTTGGAGAGGGCCATCATGAGGGGGTTGAGGATTTCCATCCGCCAGTCCTGATTGATGCGGATAAAGAGGGCGAGATCAAGACTGTTGAGGTGGTTGAGCAGGGTGTCGATCATGCCGTTCCCGGGTTTTCAGTTCAGGATGTACCGCAGCGGGTTTACCGGAGCGCCCTTGACGATGATTTCATAATGCAGGTGGGGTCCGGTGCTGCGCCCGGTATTGCCCAGGGAAGCGATGACCTCGCCCCGCTGCACGGACTGGCCGACTTTGACCAGCGTCTGTTGCAGGTGGCTGTATCTGGTGACCAGATCGTTGCCGTGATCGATAATCACGCTGATGCCGTAAGCTCCATCCGGTCCGGCAAAGGTGACCCTGCCTCTGGCCGGAGCCCAGACGGGCGTGCCGATCTGGTTGGAGATGTCAATGCCCTGATGCATGCTGCTTCTGCCGGTAAAGGGATTGGTCCGGTAGCCGAAGCCGGAGGTGAGATAGCCTTTGGCCGGCCAGATGGAGGGCGTGGAGAGAAGGATATCCTTGTTTTCCCGCAGAAAGGCGAGCAGACTTTCCTGCTCCACCTCCTCCATGTGGACGGAGTTGGCGAGATCGTCCACCAGGCGGTGCAGGCGGCGGGAAAACAATTCCCGATGCTGGGAAAGAAAGACGGGATTGGCGAGGGTCTGCCCGGAGGGCGGTTCCTCTTCCTGGGAAGAGGCGGAGCTGTCGATATTCATGAGTACGCGCAATTTGGCGTTGAATTGCCGCACCCTGGCGAGATCCGTTTCCAGATCCTGGATTTTGCCGGCCAGGCTGAGGATTTGGGCTTCGGAGTCCCGCGCCGCCCGCTGGGTTTCCACCAGTTCCCGCTCCAGAAGAAAGGCGCGGGAATAAAAATTCCACAGGTAGATGTTGATTCCGGCCAGGGCGCAGACGACAAGAAAAAGGACCATTCCGAACCAGCCGCGGAAGCGCAGATTTTTAAACCCGGCCTCCCGATCCTTGAAAATGACGATATGGTAATTTTTGAACAAGAAGGCTCCCGCTGGGCCGGAAAGGGGGAGGACCCGGCAAGACGCGCGGTCCTGGCAAAAGCGCCGTTCCGCCGCCGCTTCAGGGGGAATCCCCCCGGACGGGCGAGGAGGAACAAAGATTCAGACGCAACCGGTGGGTTTGGGCAACCCGGCCATTTTACAGGCTCCTTTGCCCGGTCCCGAGGGAAAGAGCTCATAGATTTCCTTGAGCTTGAACCCGGTATTTTTGGACAGGATGCGCACCATAGGGGCGATGCCGTTTTTTTTGTAATAGTCTTGCAGAAACTCCAGAACTTTTTTATGATCGGCGGTAATTTCTCTGATCCCCTCCGCCTGACGCACATATTCCACCCATTCCGGAGACCAGTCCTCAAAGCGGAGGAGAAAACCGTCTTCATCCACCTCAAAAGTTTTACTCTGGAAGTTGATTTCAGCCATTCTATCCTCCTTGGACGATTGTCGCGCGGGATTTTTCCGGGAGCGGAGCCCGCTCTCCGGGCAACAAAGGCGATCCGCATCTCCCGGAAGAGTTCCGGGACAGGCCGATGGTTCAGTGAACGCCGTGCCGGAAGACTATAGCGGCGAAGAGGAAAAACTTCAAGGAGGCCTTCCGCCGGGGAAAGGGAAAAGGCCGTCAGCGGGGTTCCCTCTGGGCGGGAATTCCATTTTCGTGATAAAGTACGGAGAATCGTTTGCTGAGGTCTTCCAGAACCTTGCGTTGCAAGTCCTCGGCCATGCGGCGGAGCCGGATATAAACGATACGCTTGGGTGAATCCTCCTCCTCCTGGGAGGTGAGGATGGAAACAACCCCCGCGCCGTATTTGTGCAGAGTCTCCAGAATGGGGCCAACCTGCCCGGGGGCGTTTTGCAGTTCAAAGGCGATCTGCATGCCGCCGATGCGGATGCCGGTGATGCTCACCAGGAGTTTGAAGATGTCGCTGTCCGTGATGATGCCTTTAACGCGCCTTTCCTTGTCCACCACGGGCATTCCGCCGAAGTGTCTTTCCTGCATCAGCAGGGCCGCTCCTTCCACCGAGTCGGTTTCCTCGGCGCAGATGGGATTCCTGGTCATGATGTCTTTGACCTTCAATTCCGAAAGGAGATAGTACAGCTCGTGCATATCC
>JAISNZ010000248.1 GCA_031275955.1 Desulfovibrio sp.
CTGCCGTTTGATTGCTTGTCCACTGTTTTCTCGCTCCCCATTCCTTTTTTAGAGAAGAGAAAAGAAAGAGCCGCTCCCCCGCGGAGGAATCCACGGGGTGCGGAATGCTTTCAGCGTAAACATCCGGAATCCGCCGGGGCGCGACGAAGGGGACATTTCACGCCTGAAATGCCCGCGGGGGTTTGCCCGCAAATCCTTGCCGCAAAGCGCGCCCGGGCGGTCTTCATCCGCCGTGAAAGGCGCAGCCAAGCGCAATCCGGGATACTATGCGCTCGCCCCGGCGCGGTCAAGGTGAAAAGCAGACTTTGGGCATTTGATTAATCAGTATATATATTTTTTATTGACTAATTTTTATTTTTCTCATAAAATAATCTCACTGAGTAATCATACATAAGATAATCACAAAATTTTCGCCGGATCTTCCCGTCCGGCGGTTTCGGAAAATTCACCAGAGGCGGAGGACGGCCCTTGACAGAAGAAACCGGAAAGCCCGATTCGCCCTGTCCCGTTCCGGCGGAGTTTATCCGCAACAGGAAGGAACTGGTTCGCGGCACCCATGCGGTCTTGCGCGGGCATCTTCTGGATATTCTTGACGCCGGCCTGGCCCGGGCGGTGCCCGAGGCAGGCACGCGACGCGCGGCGCGGCGGGAGGGGCGCTTTCTCCTCATTGACGGCCAGACCTACAACCTCGGTTCCTATGAGCGGGTGCTTGTCCTCGGTGTGGGCAAGGGATCCCTTCCCATTGCCGTGGCCCTGGAGGGCATTTTGGGGGAGTCCCTTACGGAAGGCTTGGTGGTGGTGAAAAAGGGCGAGACGCGCAAGCTCGGCCGTATCCGCGTCCTGGAGGGAGGACACCCCCTGCCCGATGCCTCCAGCATCCGCGCGGGACAAACTCTGCTTGCCCTGCTGGAGGGCTGCGCGGAAAGGGATTTAGTGCTCGCGCCTGTAACCGGCGGAGCCACGTCCTTGGCCACCATCCCCCAGCCCGGTCTGGATCTGGCCGTCCTGCGGCGGACGCACGCCCTTCTTCTGCAAAGCGGCGCGGACATTCGGGAAATGAATATCGTGCGCAGGCATTTGTGCAGGCTCAAGGGGGGAAGGTTTGTCCTGGCGGGGCGGCCCGCGGATAAAGGCGGTTTCCACAGACACCCTTCACCACCTCAGAGGAGGCTCCCATGAAAACACTCTTCACCCTGCTCCCCGCATTTCTGTGCGCTCTTCTGGCAGCTTTCCCTCTGGCCCGCGTTGCGTCCGCGGCGGGCTATCCCGAAAGGGAGATCCGTCTGATTATTCCTTGGAATCCCGGGGGAAACAACGACCTGATGGCCCGCGTTCTCCAACCGGTACTGGAGAGGCAGGGAATAAAAATCGTTGTGGAAAACATCCCCGGCGGCAGCACAACCATCGGCCTCGGACAGGTGGCCACGGCCAAGCCCGACGGCTATACCCTGGCCTTTGCCACCAGCGCCATCCTCTCCCTCATCGCCGAAGGGAACGTGCCGCTGAAAGTGGAACAATTCACCAATCTGACCTGTATCTCGGAAGACATCTTCCTGCTGCTCGTCCCCAAAAACAGCCCGTTCGCCAAGCTCAAGGATTTTATGGAGCATGTGCGCAAAAATCCTGACAAGGTCACCATCGGCGTGCCCGGCGCAAGCACGCTGAACAATCTGATGGCCGTTGCCACCGGCCACGCCCTTGGCTCCAGCATCCGCAATGTGCCCTATACCGGCGGCTCCCGCGTTGTGGCGGAACTTCTGGGCAGCCAGGTGGACGCCGGGGTGCTGAAGCCCGCGGAAGCGTTACAGGCGATGCAGGGCGGCGCCATCGCCATCGGAAGCTATTCCCTGGAGAGATTCCCCCTGTTCCCGGATGTCCCCACTTTTCAGGAACTCGGCTATGAGATCTTCCCCTATGGCCAGCCCATCCAGATGTCCTACGCCGTGGGTCCGGCCCACCTGCCCGCCGAGATCAAGGACACGCTGATCAAGGCCTTCACGGAAGCGGTGCAAAGCCCGGAATTCAAAAAATTCTGCGAGGAAAACGCCATCATCATCAATCCGGTTTCCGGCGAAAAGCTTGACGCCCAGGTCAATGCGGTAACAGATGCCTTGCGGGCCGTGCACAAAGCATTGGCGGAGAAAAAATAGGGCGCTTTCACTGTGAAACTGCTCTCAATCTGCACAACTTGAAACGAATGGCGCGGATTTGCTGGAACATCCCCGCCATTCCGCCATGGCGGCGGGATGAGCAGCCGGAACGCTTGCGCAATGAATCAGAATCGCTTTCTCTTTGTCTTCCGGGAGGTATGCCATGCACTCCTTACGGTTCGCTTCCGTCTGCCTCATCACCGCTCTTCTTCTTGTCCTGGCCGTCTTCCTCTTTGAACCGACGAGGCAACTTGTGGCCCACTACAGGGGCAACTCGCTGGGGCCAGGCGTTCTTCCCGCCGTCTGCCTCGGCGGCGTCAGCCTCCTCAGCATCTATATCTTTTTTCTGGAATTGCGGCTTTTTCTGCGTTCGCGCTCCCAAGGGGAAGCCGCGGATCGGGAGCCCCAGACGGGTCTTCCGATCCGCGGCTTCCTCAGCAGGAGTATCGCCGCCCTGGCCCTGCTCTGGCTCTATATCCTGCTCTGGCAAATGACCTATTTTGTGCCCGCCACCATTTTCTTCGCCGTTTGCCTGAGCGTCAGCGCCCTGTCCCCCGGCGAGCGGACGAGAAGGCGTCTCGCCGGCATCATCGCCGTGCTGAGTCTTTTCAGCATCATCGTATGGTGGATTTTCGGCTCATTGTTGAAAGTGCATCTCTGATGAACCCCGGAGACGAGGCGTTTTCCCGGAAAGACACGACGCGACCGAAGAGGAATCCCCATGGAAATGCTTTTGCCCATGCTTTTTTCCGTTCTGACGGACCCGGCGATCCTGCTGTGTATCTTCATCGGCGTCATTCTCGGATTTATTTTCGGAGCCCTGCCGGGGCTGACCGCCACTTTGGGAGTCGCCCTGCTGACGCCCCTGACCTTTCCCCTGCCGCCCGAACAGGCCATTGCCATGATGAGCGCCCTGTACTGCGGCTCCATGACCGGGGGCGCCATCCCGGCGATTCTGCTGAAAATTCCCGGAACGCCCTCAGCTGTCTGCACCACCCTTGACGGGTATCCCATGGCCCAGAGGGGAGAAGCCCTGCGGGCCTACGGCTGGGCCTTGAGCGCCTCGGTCTGCGGCGGCCTGGTTTCCTGGCTGTGCCTTGCGACCATAGCGCCATTTCTGGCCCGCCTGGCCCTGCGCATCGGCCCGGCCGAATACGCCATGCTTGCCCTGATGGGCATGACGGTCATTGCCTCCATCACGCCGGGGCGCGTCCTCAAGGGGCTTGCCGGCGCCCTCATCGGCATCGGTCTGTCCGTGGTCGGTTTTGACCAGATTACCGGCGAAGGGCGCTGGATCTTTCAGAGCATCGCCTTGAGCGGGGGAGTCTCCGTCATGCCCGCTCTCATAGGCTTCCTCGTCATTCCTGAACTAATCAGCACTCTCAGCCTGAAGGCGCAGCGGATCAACACCAAGGTTGACCTGCGCGCGATTCTCCCTCCTCTTGCCGCCGTGCTGCGGCAGAAATGGAACTATCTGCGCTCCGCCCTCATCGGCGTTGGAGTCGGCCTTGTGCCGGCCTTGGGCGGGAATGTGGCCGCCTTCATTTCCTATGATCAGGCAAAGCGTTTCGACCCTCGGGGAAAGAACTACGGCCAAGGCGAGCCGGGCGGCATCATTGCCTCCGAAGCGTCCAACAACGGCGTTACCGGCGGGGCGCTCATCCCTCTCCTGACCCTCGGCATTCCGGGCGATTCCGTAACGGCCATGCTTCTGGGCGGCCTGATGATCCACGGCATCCAGCCCGGCCCGCGTCTGTTTGAGACCAGCGGCCCAGCCGTTTGGACTATTATCGCCGCTCTGCTCGTGGCCAATGTCGTCTTGGCCCTGGTCGGGTTTTTGGGTATCGGCGGATTTTTGCAAGCTCTACGCGTGCCGAAGTTCCTGCTGTCCCCCTGCCTCCTGATTTTGACCGTTATCGGCACCTATGCCCTTTCCGGGCAGATCTTTGACGTCATTCTCATGCTTGTCCTCGGAGGTTTCGGCTTTCTCTGCCTTTTAGCCGAATTTCCCGTCTATCCCATCGTCATCGGCATCATTCTCGGTCCTCTGCTGGAAGCGGAACTCCGGCGAGCCCTGGTCATCAGCGGCGGAGACTGGAGTATCTTCGTCACCCGGCCTGTTTCCGCGATTTTCCTGATCATGACCATCCTGGCCCTGGTCGTTCCGACGCTCATCGCCCGCTGGAAACACAGGCGCGGGGAACCGCGGGAGAAGCCGTCCCGCCATTGATGGGGCGGGCTTGCGCCTCGCCTGACAGAACGGCGCGAAGATTTTGGCGCCGGAGTGAGCCGAAACCCGTTCCTTTCGGCGGAGTGATCTTCCCGGCATCAGGTTGCCGCCCGCCGCCGGAACGACTGGCATAAGGAATCGGGGCCGCGCCCCGCAGAGGGAGTTCCCTCCATCACGATGTAGCATCAAGCGAGGAGAGTATGCTGACGGAACACGAGTGCCGCGAGATCGCCGAATCCCTTCTGCAGGCGGAAAAGACCCGCATTCCCATTCTCCAGCCCAGCCACAGCTATCCGCAAATGGAAATTGGCGACGCCTATCGGATTCAGGATTTTTGGGCCGAGGGCAGAATCGCCCGGGGGGCGAGCGTTGTGGGGCATAAAATCGGATTGACCTCCCGGGCCATGCAAATGGCTTCGCGGATAACGGAGCCCGATTACGGCCGCATCCTGGATGACGCCTTTTTCCGGGACGGGGCGCGCATCGCCGCCGGAACTTTTCTCAAACCCCGCCTGGAAGTGGAATTGGCCTTCATCATGGGAGAGGATCTCGCCGGCCCCCGGGTCCAGATTTATGACGTCATGCGGGCGGCGGAATTTATCGTGCCCGCTCTGGAAGTGATCGACTATCGGACGCGGGTGCCGCGCGACATTGTGGATACGATTGCCGACAATGCCGCCTTTGGCGCCATTGTTGTGGGCGGCCGTCCTGTGCGGCCCTGGGATGTGGACATCCGTTGGGTGGGGGCGACCCTGTCCAAAAACGGCGTCATTGAGGAAAGCGGCGTTTCCGCCGCCGTCATGGGGCACCCGGCAGCGGGTCTGGCCTGGCTGGTGAGAAAACTCCACGCCGTGGGCGCAAAATTGGAAAAGGGGCAGATCGTACTGGCCGGATCCTTCACCCGGCCTGTGGACATCCAGTCCGGCGACGTAATTCAGGTCAATTACGGCCAGCTTGGCGCCATCGGCGTTTCCTTCGCCTGAGCAATCTCAGAATGAAAGGGCTCAGGCTGAAACGCGGGCGGAGGCCAGCCGTGAAGGAGCAAACGCAATTCCTCATTCCTTTGTTCCGGGAGATAATCCGGAGAAGGGTTTCGCCAGGGTTTTCCCGAAGGGCAGGAAAGACGATGGTGAATTTTTTTGAAAACTATAACGAAATGGCAGGAGAATATGAAAAGCGTTGTTCTCTATATTGACAAAATCAGCGAACCAATGGAAGAACTGGCAATCAAAAGTTTCCCTGACACTTTACAGTTGAAATTTCTTTATCCAAAAAATGGACAAAAGGGAAGTCTGACAGAGGCTCACTATATACTGGACACACATGCTCAAGTAACAAAAGATACTATTGATGCCTCTCCAAATTTAAAAATGATCCAGCGTACAGGAGTTGGATATGATAACGTTGACGTTGAATATGCAGCGAGTAAAAATATTCCCGTTTCTGTCACGCTGGGAACAAATGCAAGTTCCGTCGCAGAGCTTGTTGTCTTGTATATGCTTACGCTGTTTCGCAATATTATAATTTTGGATCGACAATCCAAGGAAGGTATATGGGATAATTGGAAGTATCGCCACAAGAGTTTTGAATTATTCGGAAAGACGGTTGGAATCATCGGCGGTGGTTTTATTGGAAGAGAGGTGATGAAACGCCTCAAACCTTTTGGCGTCAGCCTCGTCTACCACGATGTAAATCGCCTGAGCCCGCAGTTGGAGGAGGAATTGGGCGTTGAATATCGAGAAAAGAATGCATTGCTTGTCTTGTCGGACGTCGTTTCCCTCCATGTGCCCTGGAGTGAAAACAACCGCTGGCTCATTGGAACGGACGAGCTTGCCTTGATGAAAAAAACGGCGATTCTGATCAATACATCTAGAGGCCCTGTCGTAAACCAAAATGCTCTTGTTGATGCCATTAGAAGAGGAAGTATTGCCGGAGCAGGACTTGATGTTTTTGATCCAGAACCATTTCATAAGGATTCAGATATTTTGAAATTTGACAACATAATTACAACTCCTCATGTTGGAGCTGCGACTAAAGACAATTTTTCCAGGGCATATGTTTTTTGCGCAAAAAATATTCTCAATATGGAACAAGGGATCAAGGCAGAAAATATTGTTAATATGACATGAGGAACATATGTATTATATTCGTGAGCGGGTATTGGCAGGTGAGTTCATGGCGGGAACCTGGTGCAGCCTCGGTTCAGCCATAGCGGCGGAAATCGTGGGGCTTGCCGGGTATGACTGGGTTCTTCTGGATTCGGAACACGCGCCGAGCACGGCTCCCGGCCTGATGGCCCAGATGCAGGCCCTGAGCAGGTTTGCCGCCGCCCCCATTGTGCGCATTCCCTGGCTTGATCAGGTCTATATCAAATGGGCGCTGGACTTGGGGGCCTCCGGCATCATGGTGCCCTATGTGGAAACCGAGGAGCAGGCTGCCTGCGCCGTGTCCTGTATGCGCTACAGCCCCCAAGGGATTCGCGGCCTCGGCACGGCAACGCGCGCCTCCGATTACGGCTATGCTTTCCCGGACTATTTTTCCCGGGCCAATGCGGAGCTTCTGACGGTTGTCCAGATAGAAACCCTCCGCGCCGTGGATAATGCCGCGGCTATCGCGGCCGTGAACGGAGTCGGCGTCCTCTTTGTCGGCCCCATGGATCTGAGCAATAACGGGAAGATGCCGGGAAAATTTTCTGATCCCCGGTTTATGGACATGTTGGAGGGCATCGCCGCAGCCGCCCGCGGCCAAGGAAAGGCCTGCGGCATCCTTCTGCCTGAGGCGGGCCTTGTCCCCTCTCTCCGGGAAATCGGCTATACCTTCATTGCCGTCGGCTCCGACAGCGGTCTCCTGACCCGGCACTTCCGGGAAAACCTCGCGCTCATGCGCTCCCGCTGAAGTAAGGCGCATGAGAGATCTCAGCCCCCTCCTGTGCTGGGGGGAAGGTTTCCCCCCAGACCCAAGGAAACACTGATTTATTCCCTTTGAGGGGGCTTTGCCCCCTCAAACTCCCCCAGCAGGGGCATGATGCCC
>JAISNZ010000058.1 GCA_031275955.1 Desulfovibrio sp.
CCCACGGAAGGCCAGTTTTCCCCCGAAGAATCCCTGGCCCCGGTCAGGAGGGAACTTTCCCGCCTCCTGGGCATGGAAGTCCCCCTGCTGGCGGACTATCTGGACGGCGTCCCCCTGGCCGACGGCGGCATCGTGCTCTGCGAGAACGTCCGCTTCAACAAGGGGGAAAAGAAAAACGACGAAACCCTGGGCAAAAGATACGCCGCCCTCTGCGACATCTATGTCATGGACGCCTTCGCCACCGCCCACAGGGCCGAGGCCTCCACCTGCGCCGCGGGGTTCTTCGCCCCCGTCGCCTGCGCCGGCCCCCTCCTCCAGGCGGAACTTGACGCCCTGGAGCGCGCCCTGGGCAAGGCGGAACACCCGTTCATCGCCATTATCGGAGGGTCCAAGGTCTCCACCAAACTCACCGTTCTGGACGCCCTCAGCAAAAAGGTCGACCGCCTCATCGTCGGGGGCGGCATTGCCAATAATTTCATCAAGGCGGCCGGGCACAAGGTGGGCCGATCCCTCTTTGAACCCGAACTCGTGGACGAGGCGGCCCGCCTGATCAGGGCCGCCGAAGACGCGGGCGGAGAGATCCCCCTTCCCCTTGACGTGGTCACAGGCCCCGCCTTCTCCCCGGACAGCCCCGCCAGCGTCAAACCGGTCGATCAGGTGGAAGACGGGGAGATGATCCTGGACATCGGTCCCCGGACGGCCGCCCGCTACGCCGACATCCTCGCCGGGGCCGGAACCATCGTCTGGAACGGTCCTGTGGGCGCCTTTGAGCTGGACCAGTTCGGCAAAGGCACGGAGGCCATCTGCAAGGCCGTGGCCCAAAGTCCCGCCTTCTCCATCGCCGGAGGCGGGGACACCCTGGCCGCCCTGGAAAAATACAACCAGTACGGCGGCATTTCTTACTGCTCCACAGCCGGAGGGGCCTTCCTGGAATTTCTGGAAGGCAGGACCCTTCCCGCCGTCGCCATGCTGGAAGAACGCGCCGGGCGATGGAAGATCTGATGTCTCTTCCTGAGGGGCGCAAAGGAAGGCAAAGATGTCTCCCGACAGCCGCGCGGCAAAAAAGAAATGGCGCAAACGCCACCCCTTCCTCTTCTGGGGGGGTATCTTTCTCCTCGTGCTGGCGGCCGGCCACGCGGCCCATTGGGCCGCCAGGGGGCCTCTGGCCGGTCCCCGGATCGCCGTGGTCAACATTGAAGGTCTGATTCTGGACGCCGCTGCCGTGACGGACTGGCTGGAAACCGTCTGCCGGGACTCTTCCGTCCGGGCCGTGGTGGTGCGCGTCAACTCGCCGGGCGGCGGCGTCGCCCCCTCCCAGGAACTCTATCGCGCCGTCAAACGCGCGGCCGAAATCAAGCCCGTGGTCGTCTCCATGGGCGCCGTCGCGGCCTCGGGCGGATATTACGCCGCCCTGGGCGGCCGGGAAATCTTCGCCAATCCCTCCACCCTCACGGCCGGCATCGGGGTCAAGCTCCGGCTTCCCAATCTGGAAGGTCTGCTGCGCGCCGCCGGCATCGCGGAAAAGACCCTGAGCACGGGCAGCCTCAAGGACGCCGGCTCCTTCTCCCGTTCCCCCTCCCCGGAAGAGGAAGCCTATTTTCAGGACCTGATCCGCGACATGTTCGAGGAATTTCTTTCCGCCGTGATCCGGGAGCGCAAGCTCCCCCCCGAGCAGGCCCGCGCCCTGGCCGACGGCCGGGCCATGACCGGGCGGCAGGCCCTTAAGGCCGGACTTGTGGACCGCATCGGGGACTTCCGGGACGCCCTGGCCAGGGCCGGGGAACTGGGGCGGTTCCCGCCCGGCGCCCTGCCGGATCTGGTGACCGGCCCGGAAAAATCCTTCTCCCTTGTCCGGGAAATCTTCGGCGTCCTTCTGGAGATCTCCGCCGACCGGGGCATCGCCGCCGGACAACCCGTATTCCTGTATTGACTGAAGAGGAGAGTACTCATGCGCGCCTTCGGGATCCTGCTGCACATCTCTTCCCTGCCCTCAGCCTTCGGCATCGGGGACCTGGGACCGGCGGCCCACGACTTTGCCCGCGCCCTGGGGTCGGCTGGGGCCGGGGTCTGGCAATTTCTGCCGCTCAACCCCACCTCCGGCGGCAACGGGCATTCGCCCTATGCCTGCCTCTCGGCCTTTGCCGGCAACACCCTGTTGATCAGTCCGGAATGGCTGGCGCGCGACGGCTACCTTTCCCCCGGGGATCTGAGAATCCCCCACCCGGCGGCGGACCAGGATCGGGTGGATTTTGAGGCGGTTGTCCGGCACAGGGCGGATCTTCTCTCCCTGGCCTGCGCCCGCTCCCTCAGCCGTCTGGAAGAAGACGCAAAGTTCCTGCGCTTCTGCCGGGAACATGCCTCCTGGCTGCATGACTATGCCCGCTTTGTCACCCTGAAGGAGCATCATGGCGGCAGATCCTGGCTGGATTGGCCCGACGACCTGCGCCGCCGCGATCCCGCCGCTCTTGAACGCTGGGATGGGTACGCCTTTTCCGCCCTGCGGCGGGAAAAATTCGCCCAGTATCTCTTTTTCAGCCAGTGGCGGGAACTGCGCGCCGTCTGCGCCCGGGAAAAGATCCGCCTGCTGGCGGACGTGCCCATCTATGTGCCCCTGGACAGCGCCGACGTCTGGGCCAATCCCCATCTTTTCAACCTGGATGAAGACCTGCGCCCCCTCACGGTTTCCGGGGTGCCTCCCGACTATTTCAGCGCCACCGGCCAGCGCTGGGGAAGCCCCCTCTATCGCTGGGACGTGCTGGAAAAGGACGATTTCGCCTGGTGGAAGCAGCGCCTAGCCCACGTCCTGCTTCTGGCGGATACGGCCCGCCTTGACCATTTTCGGGGTTTCTGCGGCTACTGGGCCATCCCGGCGGCGGAAGAAACAGCCGTCAACGGGGTCTGGAAGAAGGCCCCCGGCCAGGCCTTTTTCGCCTCCATGCGGCGGCATTTCAACGGCCTGCCCTTTGTGGCCGAAAACCTGGGGGTCATTACCCGCGACGTGCGCCAGGCCATCCAGGATTTTGCCCTGCCCGGCATGCATGTGCTTCAGTTCGCCTTTGCCGGACCGGACCCGGCCTTCAACCCCGCCGTCCCGCACCTGCACACGCCCTGCTCCGTCGTCTACACCGGCACACACGACAACGCCCCCACCAGAGGCTGGTTTTCCACCGTCGGGGCGGGGGAGCGCGAGGCCCTGTTGCGCTACGCGGGCAAAAGCGATCCGGAAAATCAGTCCCTGCCCGAGGATCAGGCCGCTCCCCTCCTGACCCGCCTGGCCTTCGCCAGCGTGGCCGACACCGCCATTGTGCCCATGCAGGACGCCCTGAACCTTGGCCTGGACAGCCGCATGAACGTGCCCGGCCTCTCCGGCGGCAACTGGTCCTGGCGCCTGCGCCCCGGAGAGGCCGACCCGGGCCGCCTTGCCTGGCTCACCGATCTGGCCCGGATATACGGCCGCCTGCCGCCCCCTCCCCGGGAGGAGGAAGAAGAAACTTTTTACGGAGAGGACTCCCCGTCCTGAAGAGGAGGCCCATGCGAACCATCCCGGCGGCTGAGGTCACGCGCGCGGTGCGCGCCCTGTGTCTTCAGGCCAACCGGCATCTGCCGGATGATGTCCGCCGCGCCCTTGAGCAAGCCGCCCTGCGGGAAGAAAATCCTCATGCCCGGGAAGTGCTGCGCCAGATCCGGGAAAACTGCGCCCTGGCCGCGGCCACCGGCCTGCCCCTCTGCCAGGATACGGGGCTGGCGGTCTTCTTTGTCACGCTGGGCCAGGAGGTCCGGGTGGACGGCGACCTGACGGCGGCCATCCAGGAAGGCGTCCGCCGGGGATACGCGGACGGCTTTCTGCGCGCCTCCGTCTGCCACCCCTTCAGCCGCCGGAACACCGGCGACAATACGCCGGCTGTCATCCACTACGATCTCGCGCCTGGCGGCGGACTGCGCATCGTCTTCATGCCCAAGGGCGGCGGGGCCGAAAACATGTCCCGGGTCACCGTGATCACCCCGGCCGAAGGCTGGGAGGGCATCGCGGCCTTTACCCTGCGCCGGGTGTCCGAAGCCCGTTCCAATCCCTGCCCCCCCGTGGTCATCGGCCTGGGAGTCGGCGGCTCTCTGGAACAGGCCGCCCTCCTGGCGAAAAAGGCCCTGCTGCGCCCCCTGGACGATCTCCATCCCGATCCGGATCTGGCCCGCAAGGAAACGGCGCTGCTGGAGCGGGTCAATGCCCTGGGCATCGGCCCCATGGGCCTGGGGGGCCGGACAACTTGTCTTGGGGTGAAGATCCTCGCCGCCCCCTGCCATATCGCCTCCCTGCCCCTGGCCGTCAATATCCAGTGCCATTCCTCCCGCCATGCGGAGGTGGAACTCTGATGCCCCGTCACCGCCTGACCACCCCCCTCGGCGACGCCGAGACCACGCTGCTCCGCGCCGGGGATCTCGTCCTGCTCAACGGCTTCCTGTACACGGCCAGAGACGCGGCCCACCAGCGCCTGGCCGGCCTTCTTGAACAGGGGCTCCCCCTCCCCTTTGACCTTGACGGCGCGGTCCTGTATTACGTTGGCCCCACCCCGCCGCCGCCGGGACGGGTCATCGGCTCGGCCGGCCCCACCACCAGCTACCGGATGGACGGCCTCACCCCCCGCCTGCATTCCCTGGGCCTCAAGGCCACCATCGGCAAAGGCCCCAGAAGCCCGGAGGTGCTCCTGGCCCTGAAGGAATACAGGGCCGTCTATTTCGGCGCCACCGGCGGGGCCGGGGCCCTTCTTTCCACCCATATCACCGGGGCCGAGACGATCGCCTTTCCCGACCTGGGGACCGAGGCCATCCGCCGGCTGCGCGTCTCCGACCTGCCCCTCCTGGTCATCAACGACTGCCTGGGGGGAGAACTCTATGCCCGGCCGGTCCCGATCCGGCCGGGGAGGGACAGGATCTCCTTTTCAGGATAGGCCATGGTCAAAAATCTCACCCGCGGCACGCCGGCCCGGCTCATCCTCGGTTTCGCCCTGCCCCTGCTCATCGGCAATCTTTTCCAGCAGCTCTATCTCCTGGCCGACACCGTCATTCTGGGACGCATTCTCGGGGTCCATGCCCTGGCGGCCGTCGGCAGCACGGGCAGCATCATGTTCTTCATCATCGGCTTCATCCAGAGCATGACCGCGGGCTTCTCCATCGTCACGGCCCAGCATTTCGGCGCCTGCAGAAGGGCCGACGTGCGCAGGAGTTTCTGCGTGACCATCAGCCTTAGCCTCAGTCTGGGCCTGATCCTGACCATAACCGGCGTGGCCCTGGCCAGACCAATCCTTGAGCTTCTGGAGACCCCGCCGGAAATTATCGACGCCGCCCACAGCTACATCAGCGTCATCTATACCGGCATCGGCTCCGCCGTTCTTTTCAACCTGCTTTCCAACACCCTCCTCGCCCTGGGAGACAGCCGCCCGCCGCTGATTTTCCTGGTTGTTTCCAACCTGTTCAGCGTACTTTTGGACTTCGTCTTCATCCTGGGACTTTCCTGGGGCGTGGCCGGAGCGGCCTGGGCCACCGTCAGCGCCCAGATGACCTCCGCCGTCCTCTGCGTCCTCTATATCCGCCGGCGCATTCCCGCCCTGCGCCTGCGCCGGAAAGACTGGCATCTCACCTGGACCGACCTGCGCAAAAGCATGCGCATCGGCCTGCCCATGGGCTTCCAGGCTTCCATCATCGCCCTCGGAGCCATCATCCTGCAATGGGTGCTGAATACTCTGGGGGCGATCAGCGTCGCCGCCTTCACCGTGGCCCGGACCATCGATCTTGTGGCCATCCTGCCCATGATGTCCTTCGGCCTGGCCATGGCCACCTATGTGGGACAAAATTACGGCGCCCGGGATATCCCCCGCATCCGGCTGGGCGTCCTGCATTGCTGCGCCATGTCGCTGACCTTCAGCGTCTGCATCGGGCTTGTCAACATCTTTGGCGGCTACTCCATCGTGACCTTCTTCATCGGGGCGGACAAGCATGAGGTCGCCTCCCTGGCCCAAATCTTCCTCACCGTCAGCGGCTGCGCCTACTGGATTCTCTCCCTGCTCTTCATCTTCCGCTTCACCCTGCAGGGACTGGGGCAAAGCCTTGTCCCCACGGTGGCCGGCATTCTGGAACTCGGCATGCGGGCGCTGGCCGCCATCTTCCTGGCGCGTCATTTCGGTTTTCTCGGCGCCTGCATCGCCAATCCCCTGGCCTGGCTCGGGGCCTGCGTCCCCCTTGCCTGGGCCTACCGGCGAACGGTGCGCAAGTGGGACAGCCAGGCAGAGCGGGAAAAGACGGCGCGTCCCACCCTTGCCTTTCCGCCGGAAGAGGACAAGGATCAAAAAAAGGCGACACAGGATCAAAAAAAGGCTTGACTCTTCCCTGTCCGGGGCCTATACTATATATCTTGTTTCGGGGAGCGCCAGCGCAAGACGCCTCGGGCGAGAGGCGCGGGCCGGTTTCCGGACCGGCACGGATGACGCGGAGTGGAGCAGTTCGGTAGCTCGTCGGGCTCATAACCCGAAGGTCCCAGGTTCAAATCCTGGCTCCGCAACCAGATTTCGGTTTCGTTACGTTTCAGGAGATCTCAATCGGAAAAATCCGATTGGAGAAACTCCCCCAAAAGCCCCGACTGGAGCCAAATCCAGACGGGGCTTTCCTTGTATTTCCCTCTCCAAAATTTCATTATTTCTTCCTTGGTATTGATACACCAAATAGGTAGTGTCCAGAATTTTTCGCACTTTTGGTAGCCGCCATGTGGCGTCGGTTTTGGCGCTGCCTTGAGGAGCCGGCGCGGGCCTTGCGAGCGATCCCCCTCAGATGTATCGCGGCTGCAAGGGCCGTGACGGCTCCGGTTCTATGCCCCTGCCTCTTGTTTCATACTCATATAACGTTGCGTTCCCCATTTTTGGACTGCCATATACCTGAGGC
>JAISNZ010000105.1 GCA_031275955.1 Desulfovibrio sp.
AACCCCCTCATTTCGTATTCCATTGAAATACTTAACGGGGGTGCAGGGGCATCATGCCCCTGCTGTGGGAGTTTGAGGGGGCAAAGCCCCCTCAAAGGGACTAAATCAGCGTTTCCCTAGTTTCCGGCGGCCTTCAGGGCCTTCAGCACCACATCGGGCCGCGCGGGGATCTGGGTCACGCGGGCGCCGGAGGCGTTATAAATGGCGTTCAGAATGGACACATGGGGCGAAGAAAGGGGAAGCTCGCCGCAGCCGGCGGCCCCGAAGGGGCCATATTCGCGCGGTTCCTCAAAATAGACAAGCTCCATGTTGTCCGGAACGTCCTTGATGAAGGGCAAGCCGCCGCTGATCAGGGAGATGTGCTTCTGGATGTCCTCAAAGTCTTCGGACAGGGCCAGACCGATGCCCTGGGCCATGCCGCCGTATAACTGGCCGTCAAGAATCAGCCGGTTGTTGACCTTGCCCACGTCGGCCATGAGGGTCATCTTGTCCACGGCGGTTTTGCCCGTGGCCACGTCCACCGTCACTTCGGCCATGAAGATGCCATACATATAGACCATGAAGGGCTTGCCCAGCCCCTTCGCGTCGCAGGGCACGCCGGGCACGGAATAGGCGCCGTCATAGCGCAGGGGCTTGTTGGCCTTGACGGCTTCCTCGTAAGTCAGATACCCGCCGCCGGGCTTTTTGAGGCCCTCCAGCATGGCCTCGCAGGCCACCCGGATGGCGCTGCCGGTCATGACCTGGGAACGGGAGCCGCCCGCCGGGCCGGAATTGGGGGTCTTGAAGGTGTCCGGCCAGGTGAAGCGCAGGCGATCGGCCGCAACCTTCATGGGGCGCAGGGCCTCATGGGCCACGCCGATGGCCCCGGCATCCGCGCCCTGGCCGTGATCTTCCCAGGAAGATCCCACCGTGATGGTGTTGTCCGGATTCAGTTCCGCAAAGGCCGCGGAGGAATCCGGGCCGTCCAGGCCGCAGCCGTAAACGCCCACGGAAATGCCCACACCCTTTTTGAGGGCGGGCGTGGAGTCTTTTTTGGCCTTTTCCAGGGCGGCCTTGTATTTGGGCCGCAGGGCGTCAAACATCTTGGGCAGGGAATGAGAGTCCAGATCCTGGCCGCTCCGGTTCACGCTCCCCTCCCGGTAGGCGTTCAAGGCCCGGAATTCCAGGGGGTCCATGCCCAGCTTGGCCGCCAGCTCGTCCACGATGGTTTCCGAAGCCATGAAGGCCTGGGGCGATCCGTAGGAGCGGAAGGCCGAGCCCCAGGCGTGGTTGGTGAAGACGGCCCTGCCCTGGCCGCGCACGTTGGGAATGTCATAGCCGGCGCCGGTGAACTGGATGCCGCGCAGGGTCAGAAGGTCGCCGAATTCGGAATAGGGGCCGTGGTCCATGTCGAATTCATATTTGAGGCCGACGATTTTTCCTGTCTGTTTGTCCGCTCCCATCTTGATGGTGAAGAAGAAAGGCGAGCGCTTGCCGGTGTACTGCATGTGCTGTTTGTAGGTGTAGCGCAGAAAGACGGGGCGTCCGGTGTCCAGGGCGGCCACGGCCACCAGGGCCTCCATGGTGGGGCTGAACTTGTAGCCGAAGGTGCCGCCCATGGGATTGCAGGCCAGGAAGAGCTGGTCGGACTGCAGGCCGACGCCTTCGCAGATCATGGCCTGATGCAGGTGCACGCCGATGGACTTGGAATAGACGTGGATTCTCCCCTCCTCGTCGGGATAGGCGAAACCCACGTCCGGCTCGATGGTCAGGTGCGGCTGGCGGCTGGTGCCCACGCGCTCTTCCACCGTGACCACCCCGTCCTTGGCGAAGGCGGCTTCCGGATCCCCGCCCCACTCCAGGTCCTGGGTGAAAAAGACGTTCGGGGTGCCGGGATGGATCTCAATGGCGTCGGGTTCCCTGGCCGCCTGGACGTTCAGATAGGCGGGCAGGGGATCGAGGTCCACCTTGACCTTTTTGGCGGCGGCCACGGCTTCTTCATAGCTGGAGGCGCAGACCATGGCAATGGCGTCGCCGTACTGGAAGACCTTGGTGTCGCAGAGGATGGGCCGGTCCCAGCCGTCGCACTTGTTGTAGGGGACGGCGGGCAGGCCGTTGATGCGGTTTTTGCCCTTGACGTCCTTGTGGGTGATGACCTTGAAGACGCCGGGCATTTTCGCCGCCTCGGAGATGTCGATGCCCCTGATGTTGGCGTGGGAGACCTCCGCCTGGACCAGGGCGATGTGCAGGGCGTTCGGGGGCAGTTTCAGGCCGCGATCCGCGCCGTAATCCAGGGTGCCGGTGACCTTGGCCACGGCCGTGGGCCGGGGGCGGTAGCTGCCGAAGACGCGGCCGTCGGCGGGTTCCTTGTAGTCGAGCTCCTCGGCCTTCATTTCGCCGCGCAGCACCTTGGCCGCCTCCATGACGGCATCCACGATGGGGATATAGCCGGTGCAGCGGCAGGCGTTCCTGTTTTTCTGGAACCAGTCGCGCACCTCCTCGCGGCTGGGTTTTTTGTTCTCATCCAGAAGGACCTTGGCGGAAACGATGAATCCCGGCGTGCAGAAGCCGCACTGGGCCGCGCCGATTTTGATGAAGGCCCGCTGCAGGGGATGCAGGTTGTCCGGGGTGCCGATGCCCTCAATGGTCGTGACCTGGGCGTATTCCGGCAGGCGCTTCATGCGCAGGGCACAGGAGCGGACCACCTTGCCGTCCACGATGACGGAGCAGGCGCCGCATTGCGCTTCGCCGCACCCGACCTTTGTCCCGGTGAGGCCGAGCTGCTCCCGCAGAATGGAGGACAGGGGCGCTTCGGGGTCAACGAAAACGATGCGCTCAACTCCGTTCACAGAAAACTGTTTTTGAATCATGGGAAGCTCCTTGGGGGGTGGCCCCGGAAGGGGTGACCGGCCGGGGAAGGCCGGAAAAGATTGCCTCAGGCTCCGAACCCGCAGCGCGGGTAGGTGCATTCCGGACAGGAATCGCAGAGTCCTCCGTGGGCGAGGCCGGTTATATCATGGGGGGTGATGCGTTTTCCGGCCAGGATGCGCGGCATGATCAGGTCGAAGATGGTGGCGCGCCGGTACATGACGCAACCCGGCAGACCGAGGATGGGAACGTTGCCGCTGTAGGCCAGCATAAACATGGCCCCCGGAAAGACGGGAGCGCCGTAGGCCACGACCTCCCCCCCCACGGAGCGGATGGCGGCCGGGGTCTTGTCATCCGGATCAACGCTCATCCCCCCGGAAACGACCACCGCCTGGGCGCCGTTGTCCAGGGCTCTGCGGATGGCCGCAACGGTTTGCCCGGTTTCGTCCGGAACGGTTTCCTGGGAGATTACGGGGGCCCCCCAGGCGGCGAACTTGCGCCGCAGCACCGGGCCGAAGGCGTCTTCCACCTTGCCGCTGTAAACTTCGCTTCCGGTGATGATGATCCCGATTTTCCAGGGGCTGAAAGGCTGGACGGCAATGAGGGGAACCGCGCCGCGGCAGCAGTCCTCCACCAGATCCAGCGTGGATTCGGGAACGGCCAGCGGGGTGACGCGGGTCCCGGCCAGAAAATCTCCCGCGGCGACTTCCCGCAGGGATTTCCTGGTGGCGATGGTCACATAGGGGATGCTGTTCAACCGGGCGAGGAGATCCAGGTTGATGCTCAGCAGGCCTTGACAGGCGGCCGTCAGATTGATGCGCCCCTCGCGGGGCTCGCTACAGATGGTTCCGGGTCCGGCAATGGCGGCGGCGATGCGCCCGGCGGCGTCGTCTTCATGCACCAGACCCGGTTCGGTGTCCCAGACGTAGAGATTGCGTTTCCCGATGCGTAAAAGGTGGGGGATGTCTTCCCGCCGGACCTTATGGCCGCGCCGGAAGCCGGATTGTTTGCCGCCGCCGGCGATCTCGGTGATGTCGTGACAGAGGATGAGGCCCACTGCGTCTTCCACAGGGACTGTCTTCATGGCGCATGCCTCCTTGGCGTTGAGGGCATCATCCCGTTGCGCGGCGCGTCTGGCGCGAAAAGCCGGGCAAAACAGTCACGCGAAAACAGAAAAAGATGACTATTTTTATGCCGAAGCCGGAGGAAAGGCAAGAATTTTTCCAACAGAGGCAATTCTTGTTGACAGAGAAGCGGAAGCCGCCTATAGACACAGTTTCCTTGCTCACCCGCTGGCGCGGGCGGGCCTATGCCCATAAGGAGGACAGCATGCGGAAATTTGAAACCCTGCTGCTCCTGTCTCCCGAACTCAGCGTGGAAGCCCGGACGGTCCTTCTGGACGGGCTCAAGGCGGTCATCGGCCGCGAGGGGGGCAGGATGCTGCTGGAAGACGTCTGGGGTATGCGCGATCTCGCCTATCCGGTGCAGAAGCAGATGCGCGGTTTTTACGTCCGGCTGGAATACGCCGCCCCCGGCACCCTGATCGCGGAGCTGGAACGCAATATCCGCATCGCGGACGGCATCTTCAAGTTTGTCACCGTGAAACTGGCGGATTCAGTCGCAGAGGAGGAGGCGGCATGACCTTCAGCAAAAAGAAGTTCACCCCCCGGCGGAAATTCTGCCGCTTCTGCGCGGACAAGGATTTGCCCCTGGATTACAAGCGGCCTGACATCCTGCGGGATTTCGTCTCCGAACGGGGCAAGATTATCGCCTGCCGCATCACCGGCACCTGCGCCTTTCACCAGCGCCGGCTGACAGTGCAGATCAAGCGCGCCCGGCAGATGGCCCTGATGATCTATACGGCGACGCATTCCAGCGAAGTGAAGAAAAGAAGCGTGCTGTAGGGAGGGGTGATGAAAGTTATCTTGCGATCCGATGTGGAGAACCTGGGCAGCCTTGGCGAACAGGTTGAGGTCCGGGCGGGGTATGGCCGCAATTTCCTCCTGCCCCAGGGAATGGCCATGCTTGCCACCCCGGCCAACCTGAAGGTTTTTGATCTGGAGAAGAAAAAGCTGCAGGCCAGGGTGGATTCCCAGCGCAATGAGGCGGCCTCCCTTGCCGAAAGGATCGGCAAGGCCCAGGTGGTCATCCCCATGCGGGTGGGGGAAAACGACAAACTCTACGGCTCGGTCACCTCGGTCCTCATCGCCGAAACCTTGCAGCAGCAAGGAATAGAGATTGATCGCCGGCGCATCATGCTGGACAGCCCCATCCGGGTTCTTGGCGAACACACGGTGCGCATCCGCCTGCATGCCAATATCCTCGCGGACCTGTCCCTGTCCGTTGTCGCGGAAAAGACGCTTTTTGAAACGGAAGAGGCGGGTCCTGTCTCCAATGACGCAAAGCAAGCCCTCCCCGCGGAAGAATCAGCCGCGGAATAAGCCCTCGCCAGCAGGCCCGGACGCCGCCGACGGGGTCCCGGCCTCCGGGCGGACAGCTATCCCGGAAGATTTTCTGCGCAATATGCCCCCCCAGAGCATGGAAGCCGAACAGGCCGTGCTGGGAGGGGTTTTTCTGAAGCCCGATTCCTTTTTCACCATTGTGGACATGCTGCGCGAGGAGGATTTTTACTTTCCCGCCCATCGTCTGCTCTTCAGCGCCTTTCGGGAATTGTTCCAGAAAGGCGTTCCCATTGATTTTCTCACGGTAAGCGAGCAGCTCAAATCCCGCTCCCGGCTGGAGGAGGCGGGAGGCTCCGCCTATCTGGTGGATCTCACCCGGGGCGTCATCAGCGCGGCCAACGCGGAATACTATGCCGGCATTGTGCTGGAAAAGGCCATGCTCCGGCACCTCATCGCCTCCTGCGCAGACATAATCGGCCAGTGCTACGATCCCGGCCGGGAGGTCAAGGAACTGCTCAATGATTCCGAGCAGGCCATCTTTGCCGTTTCCCAGCGAACCTCCGCCGGCGCGTACCAGGATGCCGGCGCTCTGACCCGCAAGCTTTTTGAGGAACTGGAAAGCCGCAGCCGGCGGGGCGACGCCATTACCGGCGTATCCACAGGATATTCCCGTCTGGATCATCTGACGACCGGGCTGCAGCCCTCGGATCTGATCATCCTGGCGGCCCGGCCTTCCATGGGCAAGACCGCCTTCGCCCTGAACATAGCCATGCGGGCCGCCGTTCGCGGCCAGGTGCCCGTGGCCGTCTATTCCCTGGAAATGACCATGCAGCAGATCATCATCCGCATGCTCTGCGCCTGGGGCAAGGTGGACGTCTCCAGCCTGCGCCGCGGCTATCTCAACGACGAGGACTGGCAGGCCCTCTATGCCGCCGGAGAGGCTTTCCGCGACGCCCCCCTCTATATCGACGACACCCCCGCCCTGACGCCGCTGGAACTGCGCGCCCGCGCCCGGAGGCTCAAGAATGAAAAAGGCCTGGGGCTGGTGATCGTGGATTATCTGCAGCTCATGCGCTCCTCCCGGCGCGTGGATTCCCGGGAACTGGAGATTTCGGACATCTCCCGCAACCTCAAGGCCATGGCCAAGGAACTTCAGGTTCCTGTGCTGGCCCTGTCGCAGCTCAACCGCAAGGTGGAGGATCGCAGCGAGAAGCGGCCCATGTTGTCGGATCTGCGGGAGTCCGGCGCCATTGAGCAGGACGCGGACCTTATCATGTTCATTTACCGCGAGGCCGCCTACATGAAAGCCAACGATCGCCCTCCCGTGGACAGGGCCGAGATCATCATCGGCAAACAGCGCAACGGACCCGTGGGCGCGGTGGAGCTGGTCTACGCCTCCGCCTGCACCGCCTTCGAGGACCCGGAATCCACCTATCTTCCCGTTGAGTTATAGGGCGGGCATCCGGCAGCGTTTGCTGGGAAGGAGAGGCTTATTCCGTCCTGATCACCGGAGTGGCGCGCACCACGGGATCGGGCAGGAGTTCTGAGAGCATGTGCGCGCTGTAAGCTCCCGGGGTGGGCTCCAGAAGAACCAGGATGCCGCGCCCGAATTCATAGAGCTGCTGGAGTTCCTGAGGCGCGGGGGGAACCGCCTGTCCTTCGGGCGTGACCACAAGGACAGCCCGGAATTCAAATTCCCCCGCGCTGACGGCCCTGGAAATCGCCCCGGTCAGGGCGGAAATGCCGCAGGCCAGATCGGCGTTTTCCACCGTGCAGGCTGTATAGATATTGCCGGTGGCCGTAAGAACGGCCGCCCCCTGGCCCTTGTTCCCGTAAGGGACATAGGCGGGAACGGCGGCCTCCACGGCGGCCCGGCGCAGAACGTCCGTTTCCTGCGCGGAGAGCTCACGGACGAACCATTTGCGGTACAGGCGTTCATACTCCCCGTTGGCCAGCACTTCGGCCAGACCCTTGTCCACCATGCTTTTGACGTCGCCCCTCTCCCTGTTGACGGCAACACGCATTTCGGTGATGCTCAGGGGCGTGCCCACGGTGGTGATGGCCCCGTAGTTGAGTTTGTTGATGTAATAATAGGTGTTCTGCAAGGGACCGCAGAAGGCGGGCACCTCGTCGTTGTACAGGGCGCGCAGGCCGTCAACGCGGCCCTTGTACGGCTTGACGTTGATGCCCCCGAACTCGTCCAGCAGGCGGTGCTGGTAGGTTCCCTGTTCCACGGCCACCGGCTGTCCCCGCAACATGGCGGTGGAGGGACAGCGGTTGTAAATTTTTGTAAAGACGCGGATTTGCAGAGAAAATGTGGGTTTTTCGGAAAAGAGGTAGAGCTTGGCCCGTTGTTCCGTGCGCACCATGCCCGAGGTGAGGGTGATGGTTCCGGAGGAGAGTTCCAGGGGGATCAAGTCCCATTGCAGGGGCCGGAAGACCAGGGTGGCCCCCGCGGCTGTCTCGAAAACGGATCGCATCAGTTCCACCTCAAAGCCCGTGGGGGTTCCTCCGGCTTCTTCAAAGGTGAAGGGCGGAAACTCGCGGTCAAATCCGTAGACCACACGCAGGGGGGCTTCCGGCGCCGCGACGCAGAAGGGGGCGGCTCCGAGCCAGATCAGGACGGC
>JAISNZ010000116.1 GCA_031275955.1 Desulfovibrio sp.
TTGAAGGCCCAGAGATCTTCCAGTGAGCCGCCGCCCCGGAGGAAAACGACGACCTGTGCCCAGCCCTCGGCGATGACGCGTTCCAGGGCGGCGATGAGCCCGGCCGGAGCGGCGTCACCCTGCACCGGCGAGGGATGGATGTGCAGGCAGGCCCCTGTGCCCCGGTCCTGGGCGATGCGCAGAAAATCCGTAAGGGCCGCGCTGGTGGGGGCGGTGATCACCGCCACCCGGGCGGGATTTTCCGGCAGGGGCCGCTTGCGTTCCGGGGCGAAATAGCCGAGGCCGGCCAGATGGCGGCGCAGGCGTTCAAATTCTTCATGCAGGCGGCCCAGGCCGGTCTTCTGGGCCATCTCCACCACCAGTTGGTAGATCCCCCTGGGGGCATAGAGGCGCAGGCGGCCGGCGCAGATCAGTTCCTGTCCGTTTTCCAGGGAGGCGGCCGGGCCGGGCCGGGGGCCGTCCTCGTAGACCTCGCCCGTCAGGGGGTCGAAGCGGTCGTTGTCCTTCTGCTGGCCCTTGAACCAGACGGCCGCCAGGGAGCTTTCCTCGTCGCGCAGGGAAAAGTAGAGATGCCCGGACTGGGGCCGGGCCAGATTGACGACCTGCCCGCGCACCCAGACAAAGGGAAAGGTCCCCTCCAGGGCGTTCCGGACGGCTTCGGTCAGGGCGCTGACCGTGTAGATGCAGGCGTTGTCCATGCGGATTTACCCGGCCCAGCCCGCGTCCACCCCGGCCCGCCACTGCCGGAAAGCCGGGAGGAAGGCGTCCAGGGGAAGCTCCGTCCTAAGGCCGCTGCGGCGGTCCTTGGCCTCCACGCAGCCGCGGGCCAGGCTCCTGCTCCCCAGGAAGAGCTGCATGGGCGCGCCCACCAGGTCCAGATCCTTGAACTTGACCCCTGGCCGCTCGTCCCGGTCGTCCAGAAGAACATCAAGCCCCTCGTCCTTAAGGAGGCGGTACAGATCTTCCGCCTTGGCGGCGCAGGACCCGGAACGCGGGTCCAGGTTGGCCAGGATCAGGGGGAAGGGGGCCAGGGGCGGGGGGAAGAGGATGCCGTTTTCGTCGTGGTTCTGCTCAATGGCGGCGGCCAGGATGCGGCTGACGCCGATGCCGTAGCAGCCCATGACCAGGTGCTGTTCCCTGCCCGCCTCGTCCAGAAAGACCGCGTTCATGGAGCGGGAATATTTCAGGCCCAGCTTGAAGACGTGGCCGACCTCAATGCCGCGCAGAATCCTGATCGGGCCGCGGCAGCGGGGGCAGGGGTCCCCTGCCCCGAGGGAGCGCAGATCCGCGTAGGCGGTGAGGGAGACGTCGCGGGCGAGGCTGACGTTCAGGAGGTGGGTGTCGGCCTTGTTGGCCCCGGTGATCCAGCCTTCGCGGGCGGCCAGTTCCCGGTCGGCCAGCAGGGCGGCGACAGGCAGGTTGACGGGGCCGGCAAAGCCCGGGGGGGCGCCGGTGAGGGCGGTCACCTCGGCTGGGGAGGCCAGGCGGACCTCGGCGGCGTCCAGAAAGCGTTTCAGCTTGGTCTCGTTGAGTTCGCGGTCGCCGCGCACCAGGGCGGCCACGGGTTTGCCGCCGGCGAAAAAGAGGAGGGTCTTGACGATGTCCCGGGCGGGCGCCTGGAGGAAGGCGCCGACCTCTTCCACCGTATGGCGCCCGGGGGTGGAAATCTCCCGCGGGGGCGGAGGGGGGGCGGGGTCCGCGGCGTCCGGGGGAAGGACCTCGGCCCGTTCCAGGTTGGCGGCGTAGGAGCAGGCCGCGCAGGCGGCGATGAGGTCCTCGCCAGTATGGGCAAGGACCATGAATTCGTGGGAGAAGGTGCCGCCGATGGCCCCGGAATCGGCTTCCACAACCCGGTAGTTCAGACCCAGGCGGGAAAAGACGCGCTGGTAGGCTTCGTACATGATCCGGTAGCTCTCCTCGGCCCCGTCGGCGTCGCGGTCAAAGGAATAGGCGTCCTTCATGATGAATTCGCGGCCGCGCATCAGGCCGAAGCGGGGGCGGATCTCGTCCCGGAACTTGGTCTGGATCTGGTAGAGAATTAGGGGAAGCTGGCGGTAGGAGCGCACCTCCCCCCGGACAAGGTCGGTGACGACCTCCTCGTGCGTGGGGCCCAGGCAGGCGTCGCGCTGGTTGCGATCCCGGAAGCGGAGCAGTTCCTTGCCGTACTGTTCCCAGCGGCCGGACTCCAGCCAGAGGTCCGCGGGCTGCACCGCCGGCAGGAGGATTTCCTGGGCTCCGGCCCGGTCCATCTCCTCGCGCACCACCCGTTCCACGCGGGCCAGAGCCTTGAGCCCCAAGGGCAGATAACTGTAGATGCCGGCCGCGAGCTTGCGGATCATCCCGGCCCGGACCAGGAGTTGATGGCTGATCACCTCCGCGTCCGCGGGGGCCTCTTTCAGGGTGGGGATATAGGACCTGCTCCAGCGCATGGTTTTTCGCTCCAGTATAGCATTTCAACCTTGAGATTTCCCCTCAGGTTCTCTTTGGGCTCTGCCCGCTCCGGCGCGCCGTTCCCGCAGAAAGGCGTCGATTTCTTCCATCAGGGCCGCCAGCAGGACCTCTTCGTTGCCGTTGACCGCGCGCGTCACCCTGCCCTTGCGGAACAGGCTGCCCCGCTTCCGGCCGCCGGCGAGGCCCACGTCGGCCCCGCGCGCCTCGCCCGGACCATTGACGACGCAGCCCATCACCGCCACGGTAAAGACCTCGGGAACATCCCGCAGGCGCTCCTCCACGGCCTCGGCCAGACGGATCAGATCAATCTCCGTCCGCCCGCAGGTGGGACAGGAGATGATTTCCGGCCCGCGCCGCCGCAGTTCCAGACTGCCCAGAATCCTCCAGGCCGCTTCCACCTCGCGTTCCGGGTCGTGGGTCAGCGAAACGCGCAATGTATCACCCAATCCCTCGGCCAGCAAGATCCCGATGCCCACGGCGGATTTTATGGCTCCCCGGAAAAGGGTGCCCGCCTCGGTGATGCCGATGTGCAGGGGGTAGTCGCAGCGCTGGGCCAGGAGGCGGTAGGCCGCCACGGTCGCCGGCACCGAGGAGGATTTCAGGGAGATCTTGATGGCTGAAAATCCGTGGGCTTCCAGCAGCCGGACGTGGGACAGGGCGCTTTCCACCATGGCCTCCGGCGTGGGGCCGCCGAAACGGCGGCAGAGATCCCTTCCCAGTGAGCCCGCGTTGACGCCCACCCGGATGACCGCCCCGTGAGCCCTGGCCGCGTCCGCCACCCGGGCCACATGGGCCGGGCCGCCGATATTCCCCGGATTGATGCGCAGGCCGGCCACCCCGGCCTCCAGGGCGGCCACGGCCAGCCGGCTGCTGAAGTGGATGTCCGCGATGAGGGGCAGGGGCGAGCGGGCCCGGATCAGGGGCAGGGCGGCCGCCGCCGCCTCATCGGGCACGGCCAGACGCGCCAGCTCGCAGCCGGCGCGGGCCAGACGGGCAAGCTGGGCCAGGGTCGCCCCGACGTCGCGGGTGTCCGTGCTGGTCATGCTCTGGACCGCCACCGGGGCGCCGCCGCCGATGGTCACAGGGCCGATCCGCAGGGTTCTGCGCCTGTTCATCAAAACCACCCTTATGGTCTGAAACCTCTCCCTTCAGGAAGATTGCCGCTTGACGCCCGGTGAAGC
>JAISNZ010000140.1 GCA_031275955.1 Desulfovibrio sp.
TCCTGCTCACGGCCGCGGTCCGCCATGAGCGGGCAGCGCGGATCTGGGGAGTCTGGACGGGAATTTTTTTGCTCCTGGTCCTGACCGCATGCCTTCACTGGGAATCTTTCTTTTCCCTCCTGCCGTCCGAACCGGGAATCGCCTCCCCCCTTCCCCCGGCCTCTGACGAAAACGCGCCGACCCTTTTCCGCCAGGGGGCGGCCCTTGGAGCCGGCATTCTGGGCTATGCCGTCCTGCTGGCGGCCATGGCGGGCTGCTGGCGGATGTTCCTGACAGAGAGGCGCTTGGGAACCCGGAACAGGCAGAAGGCCACCCATCTGGCGGCGGCCCGCGCCCTGGCCGCCGCCGCCCCCGGCCTCCGGGAAACGTTTCTGCAAAATGCCGTGCAGGCCCTGTGCCGGAACGCCGGACAGGGACGGCGGCCTCACGCGCGCAAAAACGCGGACCCCGGCTGAAAGCCGCGCGATTTTCCGCCCTTTGGAGATCCCATGGAGAAACTTGTCATTGAAGGCGGAATGCCCCTGCGCGGGAACATCCCGGTCAGCGGGTCGAAAAATGCGGCCCTGCCCATCCTGTTCGCGGCCATCCTGCTGGATGGCCCGGTCCTTTACCATAATGTGCCGCGCCTGCGCGACATCGCCACAACCAACGCCATGCTCCGGACGCTGGGTTGTCCCGCGGACTTCACGGACGCCTCCGGCAACAGCGTCACCGTCGCCCCCGGCGCCCTAAGGAATGAAGCCCCCTACGATCTGGTCCGGACCATGCGCGCCTCCGTCCTGGTGCTTGGACCGCTCCTGGCCCGTCTGGGAGAGGCCAGGGTGGCCCTGCCCGGAGGCTGCGCCATAGGGGCCCGCCCTGTGGAGCAGCACCTCAAGGCCCTGGAAAAGCTGGGAGCCGTCTTCACTCTGGATTCCGGCTATATTATCGGCCGGTGCGCCAAATTGCGCGGAACCGATATTTCCTTTGACTTTCCCACCGTGGGCGGCACGGAGAACCTGATCATGGCCGCCGTGCTGGCCGAAGGCGAGACCATCCTGCGCAATGCCGCCCGGGAGCCGGAAATAGGGGATCTGGCCGCCTTCCTGAACAGTTGCGGGGCGAAAATCTCCGGACAGGGTTCTGACGTCATCCACATCCAGGGGGTCACCTCCCTGCGCGGCGGCGCATACCGCATCATGCCCGACCGCATAGAGGCGGGCACCTTTCTGCTGGCCGCGGCCATCACCGGCGGCGAATGCAGCATCGAGGGCTGCCCGGTTGAGGAACTTACGGCCCTCATGGCCAAGATGGGCGAAATGGGCGTGAGCCTGGAGCCGCATGATACCGGCGTGAATGTGCGCCGCAGCGGCATTCTGCGCGGCGTGGACATGAGTACCCGGCCCTACCCCGGTTTTCCCACCGACCTGCAGGCGCAGATCATGGCCCTCATGACCCTGGCCGAAGGTACCAGCACTGTGGAGGAAAGGATCTTCGAAAACCGCTTCATGCACGTCCCCGAACTTTCCCGCCTGGGAGCGGACATCAAATTGTCCGGATCGCGGGCCGTGATCCGGGGAGTTAAACACCTTACCGGGGCGCCGGTCATGGCCTCGGACATCCGGGCCAGCGCCTCCCTGGTCATCGCCGGTTTGGCCGCGCGGGGAAAAACCCAAATCCGGCGTATCTACCATCTGGATCGCGGCTATGAGCGCCTGGAAAAAAAATTAGCCCAGGCCGGCGCCCGCATCTTCCGCGCAGAAGACAACAGGTAAATACTGTCGTCCCAAAAGTCTGCCTTTCTGCGCCGCGAAACAGGCGCAAGGCGCGGGTTTTGCCCGCCGCAAGCGAATTGTTTCACTCGGTATTTGCGATAGAATGACCACACCATCCAGGGCGCTGCCCCTCTTCCCTTCCCCCCTGCTCCTTTTCCGGCAGATCTGCCTGCTGGCCTGGGTGGCGGGCATCCTGGCGGAACGGGAAACGGCCCAGGGACTGCTTTTTCTGATCCTTCTTCTGCTCTGCGATCTGCCCCGAAGCGGGAAGATGAGAAGAATTCCCCTGCTGGCGCTTTGTTTTGCCGGCGGTTTCCTTTACGCCCAGGCGCGAGCCGTAACGCCGCCGTCAATGCCCCTCTGGCTGGAGAAAGCCTCTTCCCTGACGGTCCTTCCCGATGGCCGGGAGATCCGCCCGCCCGCCGCGCGCCTCAGCGCCACGGTCCGTTCTGTTGATTTTCTGCCGGACAATCGCCTGCGCATCTTTCTGGAAGATCTTGTCCCTTCCGGAACGGACAAGGCCGTGCCCTATGCGGGGGGCCTGATCTGGACATGGCAGAATCCGGAAACCGTCCCGCTGCCCGGCCAGAGGCTGGAAGCCCTTCTGAGGGCGCGTCCTGTCCGGGATATGGCCAATCCCGGCCTCTGGAGCGCGGAGCGGCATTGGGGGGATCGGGGCGTCTTCCTGCGCGCCTGGAGCAAGGGGGCGGACCCGGAGGTCCGGACGCTGCCGGAACCGGAGCCAACTTTGGGCGCACGCCTTCGCGCCGGACTGCAGCGGCGTTTTCTAGCCTCCCTGCGGGCCGGGGAGGAGCGGTTCCGTCCCGCGAGGAGGCAGGATCGCGCGGGCGGCGATTCCGTCCAGCTCAGGGAAAGCGATCCTGCTCCAGGGGATCAGGGAACATCCCTGTCTCAGGGGGCGGCCATCCTGCCGGCCCTGATTTTCGGCGATCGTTCCCTGCTCACCCAGAGGACGACGGACCTTTTTTCCCGGGCCACCCTGGCCCACAGCCTCTCCCTGTCCGGTCTGCATCTGGGATATGCCGCCGCTCTGGGCTTTGCCCTGGCCTGGCTTGTGGGGCGCTTTTTCCCGAAACTGTTCCTGATCCTGCCCCGGCAACGCCTGGGCATGCTTCTGGGCCTGTTCCCGGCAAGCCTGTATCTCTGGCTGGGGCAGGCCCCTGTTTCCCTGGCGCGGGCCTGGATCATGTTCTCTTTCTGGGCGCTGCTCCTGTTTTTGAGCCGGCCAGCCGTTCTTCTGGACGGACTGCTGGCGGCGGCGGGAGTCCTCCTGCTGCTGAATCCCGCCTCCCTCTTTTCCTTGTCCCTGCAACTCTCGGCCCTGTCCGTGGCCGTTATCGCCCTGGTTCTGTCCCCCGTGGGCCGCCTGACGGCCGCCTGCATTCCCGGCGGAAGCCGTTTAGCCCGTCTCGCGCGCGGAGGAATGACGGTAGTGCTGATTTCCCTGTGCATCCAGACGGCCCTTTCCCCCCTGACGGTTCGGGCCTTAGGCTCCTTATCCCTGTGTTTTCCCCTGAATCTTCTCTGGCTGCCGATTCTGGGGATTTGGGTCATGCCTCTCTCCTTTTCCGGACTCCTCTTCTCCAGCCTGGATCTGACCGGAGCGGCCGCGGTTGTTCTGCAACTGGCCGCCTTGCCGGCGAATGCCCTTCTTGTCCTTCTGGATCTGCTGGACAGCCGGGGCTTCCTTTTCGCCCCGACGGTCCTGCGGCCGCACTGGGCGACCACGGCGGGCTTCTGGCTGGCCTGTCTGGCCTTCCCCGCGGCCCTGCTGCGCAAAGGAAAGGTCAGATTCGGGATCCTGTCCTGCCTGAGCCTGGCGCTCATGGCCGCGCCCCTGGTCTGGTCCTGGCAGCAAAGCCGGGAAACCATGGTCCGGCTGCGCGTTCTGGATGTCGGCCAGGGCCAGGCCCTGGTGGTGGAGTGGGGCGGGCTCGCCGAAGGGAAGGGGAATCTGCCCTCCTCGGGCCGGGCGTTGATTGACGGCGGCGGCTTTTTTCTCTCCGCCTTTGACCCGGGCAGGGACATTGTGGCCCCCCTGCTGACGGACAACGCCCCGCCCCATCTGGAAGCCGTCATCAACAGCCATCCGGACGGGGATCACCTGGCCGGGCTTCTCCATATTCTGGATCAGTTCCGGACGGAAGTCTTCGCGGCGAACGGCAATGCCCCCAGCCCCGCCCTGGCCTCCCGGCTGGAGGGCATCCTCGCCGGACGCAACCTTGTTCCCCGTCTGCTCAAAACCGGGGATCGGCTCGAACTCGGTCCGGATCTTGGCCTGGAAACCCTCTGGCCCCCGTCCCGGCTGACGGGAAGAACCCTTGGCGACAATAACGCCTCTCTTGTCCTGCGCCTCGTCTGGAAAGGGCAGCCCCTGGCCCTGCTCTGCGGCGATGCGGAAGCGCCCGCCTTGCGCCGCCTCCTGCGCCGGCGCGCCGACCTGCGCGCCTCTGTGCTGGTTGTGCCGCACCACGGCTCCTCCGGAAGCCTGACCCCCGGTTTTTATGAGGCCGTGCGTCCCCGGCTGGCCCTGGTCAGTTGCGGCTACGGCAACCAGTGGGGCTTCCCCTCCCCCCGCGTCCGCCAGGCCCTGGCGGACCTCTCCATTCCTGTATACAGCACGGCTGTCTCCGGTCAGATCCAGGCGATCTGGAGAAGGCCGGAAGAGGACCCCGTCCTGATCACAGCCCGTCCTTTCCGGCCGGCCTCTTCCGGGGAGCGCGGGTTCAGCGGGGCTCCGCCCCGGCCAAAAGGGCAACCTGGGCCTTCAGACCGGAGCCTCAAACCATAAAGGCGGTTTTGATCAGCATTTCCCGAAGGATGTGACCGTGTTGCGAAATTCGAAAGAGAAAGGAAAGACAGGAAGGATCGGGAAAAGGGGCTGTCGAAAGGCCGACCCTCTTACTTCATGCGGTATGTGATCCGGCCGCGGGTCAGATCATAGGGGGAAAGTTCCACCTTGACGCGATCCCCCGGCAGGATACGGATATAAAATTTACGCATCTTTCCGGAAATATGGGCCAGCACCTCATGCCCGTTTTCCAGTTCCACCCTGAACATGGCGTTGGGCAGGGCTTCCTGCACCACGCCATCCACCTCAAGAGCTTCTTCTTTTGCCATATTCTCCTCTCTGCCGCTCGCCGGGCAGTGCGACTATTCATTAACCGCCTGTTTCCTTGGCACGTTTGGGGATGGTTGTCAATCCCGCAAGCGGCGCAGTCCGGATTCTTCCGGATTTTCTCCGGACCTTGCGCGCCCCCAAAGCCTTTT
>JAISNZ010000134.1 GCA_031275955.1 Desulfovibrio sp.
CATGGTTCTGGGCCTGCAGGGCTATTATTCCCTGACTCAGTTCGGCTCCGAGGGAATGCTCGGCTCCGCCGTCGCCCTGAGCCTCATCCGGGAACTCGGACCCGTCCTCACCGCCATCATGGTCACCGGACGGGCCGGGTCCGCCATGGCCGCGGAAATCGGCGTCATGCGCATCAGCGATCAGATTGACGCCCTGGAGGTCATGGACATCAACCCCATGGGCTATCTGGTCGCCCCGCGCATCACCGCCTCCCTTGTGGCCTTTCCCCTGCTGACCTCCCTGTTCACAGTCATCGGCATCATCGGCGGGTACATCGCCGCCGTGCTTCTGCTGGGGATCAACCAGGGCGTATATTTTGACCGCATCGAGAGCAGCGTGGTCTGGGCGGATGTGCAGGGCTGCCTGATCAAGTCCCTGGTTTTTGCCCTGACGGTTGCCGTGGTCTGCTGCCACAAGGGCTATTTCGCCCACACGCGCACGGACGGCATGGGGCCGGAAGCCGTCAGCAACGCCACCACTTCGGCTGTGGTCCTTTCCTGCATCCTCCTCCTGGTGGGGGACTATGTGCTCACATCCTTCCTGCTCTGAGCGAACGCCTCCCCCCGCGGGCTCACGGCGGAGGGAGGAGGGAACCCTGATGCAAAATCCCTGGAACATAGAATTGCGCGGCCTGCGCCTGGGCTACGGCGAAACCGTTGTTCTGGAGGATCTGAACGCCGTTCTGCCGGCCGGCAGGATCTCCGTCATCCTCGGCGGATCGGGAAGCGGCAAGTCCACCCTGATCCGCCATCTCGTCGGTCTGGCCCGGCCCCTGGCCGGCCGGATCCTCCTGGGGGGACAGGATATTTTCTCCTTGCCGCCCAAAGCCTTCCGCCGCATCCGCCGCCGCATGGGAGTGCTCTTTCAGGACGGAGCCCTGCTTGGCGCCCTCAGCGTGGAGGAAAATGTCGCCCTGCCCCTGTCCGAGCATACCCGGCTTTCTCCCGCGGATATTCACGAGATTGTCCTGCACAAGCTTTCCCTCGTCAATCTGGCGGATTTCGCCGGCTATTATCCTTCGGAACTTTCCGGAGGCATGCGCAAACGGGCCGGTCTGGCCAGAGCTCTGGTCACGGACCCGCCCATCCTGCTCTGCGATGAGCCCACCTCCGGGCTGGACCCCATCAATGCCGCCCAGATGGATGCCCTGCTTCTGACCATGAAGAGGCATTTTCCGGACATGACCATCATCGTCGTCAGCCACGACATGGCCAGTGTGCGGACCATCGCCGATCACGTCCTGGTTCTGGCGGACAAAAACGTGGCCTACAACGGCGGACTCGCGGAACTGCTGCGCACGGACGACCCCTACCTGCGCCAGTTTCTGGATCGGAAATCCAGGGAAGACCGGAGCGCTCCCGCCCTCAGCGCCCTGGATCCGTCCATCCGGGAACGCCTGGCGGAAGCTCTGGACAGTTGGCTGGAGAGCCGCTAAATGAGGGTGAAACAGAAAAAGAACGCCGGGATGGCAGGCCGGCTTCGCCGGGCGGCAAGCGGCCCTCTCCCTGAAGGGCGAGGGGTCAGACCATAAAGGAATTTTTGATGAATCGCTATTCCCTTGAATTTTCCGTTGGCCTTTTTGTTCTTGCTGGCCTCCTCTGCCTCGGGTATCTGACCGTCAAACTGGGCAAGATGGAGGTCTTTTCCTCCGACGGCTACCAGGTGACGGCCAACTTCACCTCCGTCGCCGGACTCCGCCCCGGAGCCAGGGTGGAAATCGCCGGCGTCGCCGTGGGCAAGGTGGCGGGCATCTCCCTGCTGGAGAGGCAGAGCCGCTATTATGCCCAGGTCACCCTGCACCTCAACAGAGGCATCCTCCTCAGCGAGGACAGCATCGCCTCGATCAAAACCAGCGGCCTCATCGGCGACAAGTATGTGAATCTGTCCCTGGGCGGCTCCTCCTCCCCGGTGGATCCCGGCGGAGAGATTGTGGAAACGGAATCCGCCGTGGATATTGAGGCGCTTATCGGAAAATTTGCCTTCGGAGGGCTGAAATGATCTTTCGCAGCGCGCGTTGTTCCGTCTGTCTTCCCTGCTCGTGTTTCTTCCTGTTTTTCGTCTTCCTTTTTCCGTCCTCCCCCGCCCTGGGGGCGGAATCCGAGGCCAGGCAGCGTCTGGAGAGGACCATCAACGCCGTCCTGACGGAGCTGAACAAGCCGGAATTCAGGAATCCGGCCAGCCAGCCCCAGGTTCTGGCCTCGGTGGAGACCATCATCCTGACCCTCTTTGACTTCAACGAGCTCTCCATGCGCACGGTGGGACCGACCTGGCGCTCCTTCAGCGAGGATCAGAAGGCCCGCTTCCAGACCGCCTTCACCAATCTCCTGCGGGAAACCTACCTGGGAAAACTCAACGGCTATGAGGGGGAAACCGTCTCCTACCTGGGCGAAAGCTCCAGCTCCGACGGCAAGCGCGCCGAAATCCAGACCAGCGTGGACGTTATGGGCAAACCCGTGCCTGTGGCCTACCGGATGATCCTCAAGACGGACTGGGTCGTCTACGACATTATCATTGAAGGGGTCAGCATGGTCCAGAACTACCGCACCCAGTTCCAGGATCTCCTGAGCAGGGGTAGCATTGAGCAGTTGATCCGGCTGGTGGACGACAAGGCCGGGGAAGTGCGCGAACTCAACCGCCGGCAGCGGGCCGGAAGCTGAACCGGCCGGACATGGTCTTGCGCGCTTCACCCTCCCGTCCGGCCCGCTGGGGCCTTCTGCTCGCCCTGCTCGCCTTCCTTTGCGGGGGACCGGCCCTGGCGCAGACCCCGCCCTCTCTGGAGGAGGACGATATTTTCCTGGAAGACACGGACGCCCGGGTTCCCGACCCCCTGGAAAGGTGGAACCGGGCCGTCTTCGTCTTTAACGACGCGGCCATCGACTACGTGCTCCGCCCCCTGCACAACGGCTATGTCGCCATTACTCCCGCCCCTGTCCGCGCCGGCATCCACAACGTCTTTCACAACCTTCTCTTTCCGGTCCGCTTCACCAACAGTCTGCTCCAGGGAAAGGGCCTGGCCGCCGGGGTGGAAATGTCCTATTTCATCCTGAACACCACCGCCGGCCTGGGGGGCATTCTGGACCTTTCCCCCTACCATGCCCCTGTTGTAACCCCCGACGCGGAGGACATGGGGCAGACCTTTTCCGTCTGGGGCCTGGGGGAAGGCTTCTATATCGTCTGGCCCGTCCTTGGTCCCAGCACCATCAAGGACACCCTGGGCGAGGTGGGGGATTCCTTCCTGGACCCCTTTACCTACCTGGACCCCTGGGTCGGCTCCGCCCTCGTCGCCGCCAGGGTTTTTCACGATCTGGACAGGGTTCTGGACCTGTACGACGATATGCGCCACCTGGCGGTGGAACCCTATTCCGCCCTGCGGGACGGCTACATCCAGTACCGCAGGGCCAAGGCGGCCAAGTGACGCCCCCGCGCGGCCTGTCCGGAAAAGGGCTTTTCGTTTTTCTGCGCGGCTATCCCTGGCTTCATCTCCTGCTCTGCCTTGCCCCCCTGGCCCTGCTCCTGATCTGGCTGGCCCTGACCATCGGCACGGGCCGGGACCTGGCCGCCCATTTCACGGATCTGCGCCTCCGGCAGCCCGCCCTGACAACGGCCATGCTCGCCGTCACCTACGGGGCCGCGCCCCTTTCCTACGGGGCCTATGCCTGGCTTTTCCTGCGGGGTCTCCGCGCCCCGGACCCCGCCCTCCTGCGTCTGGTCATCGCCTATGCCCTCGTCCAGATCTGCATCTCCTTCCTCCTGGTGCGCTGCCTGAAAATCGCCGTGGGGCGGCCCCGCCCCCAAGCCCTGCTCCTCGGCGCCGGCTATGAGCCCTTTACCCTGGAACACGGCAATCACTCCTTCCCTTCCGGGCATACTTCCGAGATTATCGGAACGTGCGCGCCCCTGGCCGCGCGCCGCGGACGGCGCCTTTTCTCGCTGGGACTCGGCCTCCTCGCGGCCCTGGTGGGCTATTCGCGCATCTATCTGTCCATGCACCACATCGGCGACATCGCCGCGGGCATGGGCGTCGGCGCCCTGTGCGCCCTTGTCATCCACTACCTCAGCATCCGAGGGATACCATGAACAGGCCTGCCGGCCCCCCCCTTCCTTCCGGCCCACCCGCCCCAACGAGAGAAGAAACCGCGGCAAGCTCCCCGGATCTGTCCGGGGACAGATCCGCCGAGCCCCAAAACGGGCCGTCTCCCGCCGCGGCTCCGGATCTCCCCGCAAGAGGCGAAGAGGATTTCGCGGCAGCCTTCCCGGATCTCCCCGCAAGGAGGGAAGAGGATTCCACGGCGGCGTCTCCGGATGCCTCTGGAACGCCGGAGGGGAAAGAGACCCTGGAAGAAGACGGGGAGGAAACAGGGGACGCCTTTGCCCAGGCCGGGCCGGGCGGGGCGGAGGATTCCGCCCCTCTGGATGGATTCCCCCAGGAGGCGGAAGGAGGGGAAACCCCACCGGCCGGCGGAACGGGGCTGTTTCCCGGAAGGGACCCCTCCGGCGGGCCGCCCCGGGCGGCCAGGGCTCCGGGTTTTTTCCGCACCCATCCCATTCTCACGGCGGAGTCGGATCTGCCCTCCAGTCTGGGCTCGCGGCTGTTCACCCTTCTGGCCCTCTCTCCCTTCCTGGCGCTGACCCTGCTGCTCGCCGCCCAGGTCCTTCCCGTTCTGGAGACCCGCCCCCTGTGGTATTCGGATGAGATCCGGCATGCGGCGGTCTTTCGGGAACTTCTGGACAAAGGGCACTGGCTGCTCCTGCACCTGAACGGGGAACTCTATCCCGACAAACCGCCCCTCTATTTCTGGTTTCTGCGCGCCCTGTACGAAGTCCTCCCCCTGCTCGTCCCGGAGAAGCCGGACCTCTATCTGACGGCCGCCGCGGTCTCCGGCCTGTTTTTCCTCTGGGCGGCCCTGTTCCTCGGCCGTTTTGTCGCCCGGGTGGACAGACGGACGCAACTGGCCGCGGGACTGCTCCTCCTGACCTCTGTCCCGCTGCTGGGGTTGCTGCACTATGCCCGCATGGACCTGCTCTTCTCCTCCCTGGTACTGGCTAGCTACGCGGCCTTTTACCATGCCTGGATCCGTCCCCAGGCCGCCGGCTTCATGGTTCTGGGCTTTACCTTCGCCGCCCTGGCCGTCCTGACCAAGGGACTTCTGGGCCTTGCCCTGCCCCTGGCGGCCGGGATCCTGTTTCTCTGCTGGCGGGGCACCCCCCTGCGCCTCCTGCGCGGCGATTTTCTCCTCGGCCTCCTGGCGGGCCTTGCCCTCACCGGCGCCTGGGCCGTGCCCGCGGCCCTGGAACTGGGCGGATACGAAAGTTTTCTGCGCATCTATCTCGAAAAGCAGACTCTGGGGCGCATGGTCAACGCCTTTCACCACCAGGGGCCCTGGTATTATTATCTGGCGGCCCTGCCCCTGATCTGTCTGCCCTGGACGCCCCTTCTTCTCGCCCTGCCCTGGCGCGGACTTTTCGGCGCGCGGATGCGCGCCGGCCTCGCCGCCTCCCGCAGGCCGGAAGGCGAGGGGCTGGGCTATCTCTGGTGCATTGTCCTCTCCGCCCTGATCCTGCTCTCGGCGCTCAGCGCCAAAAACGCCATCTATTTCCTGCCGGCCCTGCCGGCCCTGGCCCTGCTTTCCGCCCGGGCACTTCTCCGGCTTTCCGCCAGTAGAGCCGCCCTGTTCCGCCACACTCTGGCTCTTCTTCTCCTGGTGCTGGGCCTGGCCTTCGGCATCGCCTCGCTCCTCCTCTTCGGCCTGCTGCCCCCCCTCAAGGGGCTGCCGGGCTGGACTCTGCCCCTGAACGGCTGGTTTTTCCTCTCAGCCGGCGGGCTGGCGATCACCGCCTTCCTCCTCTGGCTGCTCCTGCGATCCTCCCGGCCCGAGGGGACGCTCCTGACAGCGGCCCTGGCCCTGACCGCCCTCTCCTATCCCCTGGCGGCCCATGTGGCCCCATCCTTCTCAACCGTGCTCAGTCCCAAGGCCCAGGCCCTGGCCATGAAGGACCTCGCGAACAAGGGTTTCACTCCTGTATCCTTCAAGGACTACGGCGGCACCTATAGCTACTATGCCGGCCGGACAATCCTGGAAACCCGCGACCCCGCCAAGGTCCTGACCCTGGCGGCCGGAGGGAAAACCGCCCTGGCCATGCCCCTGGACGACTGGGAAGCCTGGACGGACAAACCCGCCGGCTGCGTCGAGGTTCAGCGCCAATGGCTGGAGACGCGCCAGCGCATCCTGCTGGCCTGCGATCCGGAGCGGACGGCCCCCTCTTCTCCAAAGCCCTCTCCGCAATCCTTTCCTTCGGCATCCCCCGCTTCTCCGGGACCCTCTCCGGCCACCGCCGCTCCGGAAGCGGGACATGATTCACCGGAAACCCCGAATCTTCCCCCGGAACCGGCAAAGGGAGCCCCAAGCGCTTCTCCTCCGGAATCCGCGCCGGAGGCGGCAAAGGGAGCCTCAAGCGCTTCTCCTCCGGAATCCGCGCCGGAGGCGGAGGACAGCCGCCCGGCTCCGGCGGACAAGGGTCCGGGGCGGGGATCGGCTGCGGAGTGAGGCATGGAGATTGATCTTGAGAGAGTCAGGGCCTATTTCGCGGCCGACCGTTTTGCGGCCATGGCCGGCATCTTCATTGAGGCCGTGAGTGAGGAGTGCGTTGTCTGCGGCATGGGCATCACGCCTGGGCACAAAAACGCCGCCAATCTGGTGCAGGGAGGGGCGATTTTCACCCTGGCCGATGTCGCCTTCGGCATCCACGCCAACCTGGAGCGCGCTTGCGGGGCGGATGCGGGACTCACCGTGGGCCAGTCCTGCGACATTTCCTTTCTGCGCAGACCGGAGGGGAAACGTCTTACCGCCCGTTCGACCCGCCTGTCCAGGGGGGCAAACATCGCCGTGTACCGTGTCGCCGTGACGGATGATCGCGGCCGTCTTGTGGCGGAGATGCGCGGCAACGGGTTTACGACAGGAAGGCGCTGATACCGCCTCTCCACAGGCTGACACGGCTTGCCCGGCCGCCAAGGAGAGCAGGGGGCGGGAAAAGGCAAGGCGGCGTCATTGCGCTTTGCGCCATGACGCCAACGAGGGGGTCCTGGGGCATCATGCCCCCCGGCGGGGGTTGGGGCGGAGATCCAATCCGGCAATGTTTCCCCTGAGCTTGCCGCCTGATGGGGGCCCAGGGAACAGGGGTCTTAATATGGATAGAATCCCCGGCCGCTTTTCACGCCCAGTTTACCCGCGCGCACCATCTTTTTCAGCAGCGGGGCCGGGCGGTATTTGGGGTCGCCGTATTCCTTGCTCAGGACTTCCATAATCGCCAGCACCACGTCCAGTCCGATGAGGTCGGCAAGGGCCAGCGGCCCCATGGGGTGGTTGCCGCCGTAAATCATGCCGTTGTCGATATCCTTCTCCGTGCCCACGCCTTCTTCCAGGAGGAAGATCGCCTCGTTGAGGAAAGGAATCAGCATCCGGTTGACGATGAAGCCGGCTTTGTCCTGGGAGATGATGCTGACCTTGCCCAGCTTCTCGCCCACAGCCAGGGCCGTCTTCAGGGTTTCTTCGCCTGTGGACAGGCCCCTGACCACTTCCAGAAGGCGCATGGCGGGCACCGGATTGAAGAAGTGCATGCCGAGCACCTTGTCCGGGCGACGGGTATAGGAGGCGATATGGGTGATGGAAATGGAGGAGGTGTTGGAGGCCAGGATGGTTTCCGGACGGGCCAGGGAGTCGACCTCGGCAAAGACGGCCCCTTTGGCCTCAATATTTTCAAAAATCGCCTCCACAACGAGATCGGCCGTGGCGACGTCCTTGATGCTATCCGTGACGCGCACCCTGCCGATGGCCGCGGAAGCGGCTTCCGCGGTGATTTTGCCCTTGGCGGCCAGCTTTTCCAGACGGCTGGCGATGCCCGCCGCGCCCTTGGCCGCGAGTTCCCGGGTGGCGTCCTGCAGGGTGACGTCATAGCCCGCCGCGGCGGCCACCTGGGCAATGCCGGAACCCATCTGGCCGGAGCCGATAACGTGTATTGTCTTGATTTCCATGGAGACCTCCATATTTGCGGTGCATAAAAGTTGTGCCGCCCCTGCCGTCTTTCCGATTCCTGTCTGTTTCAAGCCACATCCGGCTCCAGCCGCCGGATGACTCCGCGCTCACAAACTCTGCAAATATTCATGGATGCTGTCCGCGGCCAGCCGTCCGGCCCCGGCGGCCAGGATAACCGTGGCCGCGCCGGTGACGATGTCGCCGCCGGCCCAGACTCCCAGCTTGCTGGTGCGACCATGTTCGTCCGCCACAATGTATCCCCTTCTGTCAACCTTCAGGTCAGGGGTCGTGGCGGTGATCAGCGGGTTCGCATTGGCGCCCACGGCAATGATGGCCTGATCGCAGGCGAGGCTCCGCCTGTTGCCGGTGGGTACCGGGCTGCGCCGCCCGGAGGCGTCCGGCTCGCCCAGCCGCATGGCCTCGACTTCAACCGCGGCCAGACGGCCGTTGGAGCCGGAGAAGAACAAAGGAGCGGAGAGAAAGATGAATTCCACTCCCTCTTCTTCGGCATGGCGCACTTCTTCCGCCCTGGCCGGGAGTTCCTGGCGGGAGCGGCGGTATACGCAATAAACCTTTTCCGCCCCCAGGCGCAAGGCGGTGCGGCAGGCGTCCATGGCCACATTGCCGCCGCCGAAGACGCAGACGCTTTTCCCCGCCGGCAGGGGAGTGTCGTATTCCGGAAAGAGATAGGCCTTCATGAGATTGCTGCGGGTCAGGTACTCGTTGGCGCTGTAGACGCCGATCAGGTTTTCCCCGTCTATGTTCAGGAAGGAGGGCAGTCCGGCGCCCACGCCGACGTACACCGCGTCAAAACCCTCCTTGCCGAGCAGTTCGTCCACGGTCAGGGTACGCCCCACCAGCACGTTACACTCAATCCGGACGCCCAGTTTCGTGAGGTAGGCCACATCGCTGGCCACCACCGCCTTGGGCAGGCGGAACTCGGGGATTCCGTAGACCAGCACTCCTCCGGGCTGGTGCAGGGCCTCAAAAACGGTTACCTCGTGGCCGAGGCGGATCAGGTCGCCGGCCGCAATCAGGCCGCCCGGGCCGGAGCCCACCACCGCCACCCTGCGTCCGCTGGGCGGGGCGATGTCCGGCCGTCCCAGGCCGGGTCGGCCGCGCGCCCAATCTCCCACATAGCGCTCCAGGGCGCCGATGGCTACTGGCTCTCCCTTTTTGCCCACAATACACTGCCCCTCGCACTGATTTTCCTGCGGGCACACCCGGCCGCATACCGCGGGCAGGGCATTGCGGGTCCAGACGGCATAGGCGGCTTCCCGGATCCGGCCTTCCCTGACATGGCCGATAAATTCAGGAATAGGCACCGATACGGGACAGGCTTCCCTGCATTTCGGTTTTTTACAGCGCAAACAGCGCTCCGCCTCAAGAACGGCCTGCTCGTCGCTGTAGCCCAAAGGCACTTCGCCGAAATTGCGGCGCCGCTGATCGGCCTTTTGTTCGGCCATTTCCTGACGTTTTCCTGTTTTCATCTACCTACCCGCCTCATCCCGGCAGCACATTTCCCGAAAACGGCTGTAAGACAGCGCCTCTGCCTCGCGATACGCCCCCAGGCGGGTATTGAGGGCATCGAAATCCACTTTATGCCCGTCAAATTCCGGCCCGTCCACACAGGCGAATTTAATCGCCCCATCCACGCTCACCCTGCAGCAGCCGCACATTCCCGTGCCGTCCACCATCAGCGCGTTCAGGCTGACATAGGCGGGCACGCCAAAATCCCCGCTCACCCGGCAGCAGGCCCGCATCATGGGGATGGGGCCGATACAGACCGCCAGCGCGGCCCCGGAGCCCAACGTCCGCAATGTCCTTTCCAGCAGATCGGTGACAAAGCCGTGGTGCCCGTAAGAACCGTCATCGGTGCAGACCTGAAGATCAGCGCTGATGGCCCGCATTTTCTCTTCCATGATGAGCAGGGGCCGGCTCCGGGCGCCGATAATGCTGATGACCGTATTGCCCGCCCGGCGGAAACCGCGGGCGATGGGGTGCAGGACAGCCACCCCGGTCCCGCCGCCGACGCAGATCACTGTTCCCACTTGCCTGATGTCCGTGGGAGACCCCAGGGGGCCGAGCACATCCATGACGGCCTGGCCTTTGTCCAGAGAGGCCAGCAAGGCGGTGGTCCTGCCCACCACCTGATAGAGAATCGTAATGGAGCCCCGCTCCGGATCAATATCGGCCATGGTCAGGGGAATGCGCTCTCCCCGCTCGTTGGCCCTGAGAATGACGAACTGGCCGGGCCGGGCCTTCGCGGCCACGCGCGGGGCGTGAATTTCGTTGACGATCACCGAACCCTGAGCCAATACCTGCCTGGACAAAATTTCAAACATCGTTTCACCTCGGCGTGTTTCGCCCTTTCGGGTTCCGTACTTTTGCGGCCAGGGGGCTGAAGCCGTTTGGCCGTGTACTCCGGTCCTGATGGCCATTTTATTTTGGGCTTGCCGTCTTAGAGCATATATGGCCCCGCCCTGAAGGCCCATGCTACCTTCTTGGTTCCGCGGGCGCTCCGGGGCGAAAAAGCTTGCCCCGGATCACGGCTTTAGTGCCGAAACGGCCGCGCAGGGCGTCCAGGGCGGCGTCCAGGGCGGCGTCGCGCTTCCGGGCTTCCTCGTCAGGAGCGGGCAGAAGGGCGAACTGGCGCGTCTCGCGCCCGAAATGGGAGACTCCCAGGCCGATGAGGCGCAAGGGGCGCTCCAGCGAAAGTTCGTCCAGCAGACTCCGGGCGGTTTCATAGATGGTCCGGGTAAGGTTGGTGGGCTGCCGGAGGGTGCGGCTGCGGGTTTTCTGGCTGAAGTCGGCGAAGGTGACCTTCAGGGTAATGGTGCGTCCGGCGAGATTCCGGCGGCGCAGGGAATGTCCCACCCGTTCGGCCTGGCGCAGGAGCCAGACGCCGAGTTCTTCCTTGTCGTTAAGATCCGCGGGGAAGGTGTTTTCGGCGCTTTCGGATTTGGGAGCGGAGCCGGGTTCCACAGGTCGGGAATCCAGGCCCTGAGCGCGGGCATAGAGAACATCGCCGAATTTTCCCAGGCGTTTTCGCCAGAAGGCGGGGGGCAGGCGGCCGACTTCAGCCGCGGCGCGGATGCCCAGGGTTTCCAGAATCTCCAGGGTGCGCCTGCCCACGCCGGGGATTTTGCCGACGGGCAGGGTCTGCAGGAAGGAGGGGATCTCCTCCGGGGTCAGGATCGTCAGTCCCGCGGGCTTGCGCAGATCCGAGGCGATCTTAGCCAGAAATTTGACCGGGGCGACGCCCAGGGAACAGCTCAGGCCGGTTTCGTCGCGGATGGTCCGCTGAATGGTTCCGGCAATGGTCCTGACAGGTCCGCACAGGCGCTCCAGGCCGGTGAGGTCCAGATAGGCCTCGTCAATGGAGGCCTGTTCCACCAGGGGGGAAAACCTGTCCAGAATAGACATGACCTCACGGGATTTTTCCTGGTAGCGCTTCATGCGCCCGGGAATGAAGATGCCGTGGGGGCAGAGCCGCCTGGCCTGGAACAGGGGCATGGCCGAATGCACGCCGAAGCGGCGCGCCTCATAGGAGGCCGTGGAAACCACCCCGCGCTTCCCGGCTCCGATAATCAGCGCCTTTCCCCTGTATTCCGGAATATCCAGTTGTTCCACGGAGGCGAAGAAGGCGTCCATGTCCAGATGCAGAATCCAAGGCGCGGGTTCTGTGCCCATAGCGCATTCCGGCCTTTTTCCTACATCGCCCGGGAAGTGGCGAGGATATAAATTTCGTGGGGGTCAAGGATGAGGATGACGCTGCCGTCGCCCATAATGGTGGCTCCGGAGATCCCCTTGATGTCGCCGAGATAGGACCCCAGGGGTTTGATGACGATCTCCTGGCGTTCCAGAAGGCGATCCACAACCAGGCCCAGGCGGCGATCGTTGTCGTGGATGACGACCACGGAAAGGACCTCGTGCTGGTAGGAATCGCTTTCCAGGCCGAGGAGCTCGGAAAGATTGACGATGCCCAGCACCTCGCCGCGCAGGGTGACGGCCTTGCGGCCTTTGACGTCGGTCAGGCGGTGGGCCTCGATCTTGGTGGTCTCGGAAACGGCGTCCAGGGGGATGGCGAACATCTCCGTGCCCACATTGACCATAAGCGCGTCGATGATGGCCAGGGTCAGGGGCAGGGAGAGGGTGAACTTGGTGCCTTTGCCCACTTCGGAGAGGATGTTGATGCTCCCCTTGAGGTTTTTGATGTTGGTGCGGACCACGTCCATGCCCACGCCCCGGCCGGAGATGTCCGTGATGACTTCGGCGGAGGAGAAGCCGGGGGCGAAGATGAGTTCCATGGATTCGCGCTCGTCCAGGTTCCTGACCTCTTCCGGGGTGAGGATGCCCTTTTTGACGGCCACCTCGCGCATTTTTTCCGGATCAATGCCCTTGCCGTCGTCCTCGATCTCAATGGCCACGGAATTGCCCTTATAGTAGGCGCGCAGCCAGACGCTGCCCTTGAGGGGCTTATGCCGCTCCTTGCGGTCTCCTTCCGGCTCGATGCCGTGGTCCATGGCATTGCGGATGAGGTGGACCAGGGGATCGCCGATGACCTCGACGACGCTTTTATCCTGCTCCGTCTCCTCTCCTTCCATGATCAGGTCCACTTCCTTGCCGCTCTTGCGGGACAAGTCGCGCACCAGGCGGGGAAAGCGGGAAAAGACGGAGGAAACCGGCACCATGCGCACCTTCATGATCGTGTCCTGCAAATCGTCGGAAATGCGGGCCATGGCATAGGTGGTTTCGGAGAGGTTCTGGGCGATGAGGCCCACATCGGCGTTGTTGACGCCCTCCAGTTGGCGGGCCAGCATGGAATAGCGGTTGCGGTTGATGATCAGCTCGCCGATGAGGTTCATCAGGTGATCGAGTTTTTCGTGGTCCACCCGGATGGTGGAGGAAGACTTGGCGCCGCCGTCGTCCGCCTTGCCGGGGTGCGCTGCCGGCTTGGCGGCGGGAGGGGCCGCGGCCGGTTTGGCGGCGGGGGCCGCTGCCGGCTGGGCCGCCGTGGGAGGGGCCGCGGCCGGTTCGGCGGCGGGAGGGGCCGCTGCCGGCTGGGCCACGGCGGGAGGGGCCGCGGCGATTTCTGCGGAAGCCGGGGCGCCGGCTGTTTCCGGAGAGGACGGGGCGGCCGGGGGAGAAGGAGGGGTTCCCGCAAGGCGCGCCACGGCGTCCTTGAGCATATCCTCAATAATGGCGCATTCCTGCTGCAGGAGATCGGCCATCAGGGAAAAATCAATCCCGCTGGAGCGGCCCTGATCCACAAGGCCCGCGGTGCGCTGGGCATAGACTTTTATTTCATCTAACCCCATGAAATTGCATGAATTTTGGATTGTGGTCAGGGAGCGGAACAGGGCATCGGCGTATTCCCGGTTGGCGCCGTCGGCGCGGGCCCCTTCCAGGGCGCTCTTGATGGTGCCGAACTGCTGTCCGATGGTGTTCTGGAAGATTTGCAGATCATGGCTGTCCACGGCGGGCGTCCCCGTTTTTTGGGGGGCGGCGGTTTTTTGGGCGGCCGGGTCTTCGCCGGCCTGCGAGGAAACCAGGCTGGCGGGCGGTTCGACGGCGCCGCCGGCAACCGCCTGCCGCAGCTTTTCCAGAAGTTCGGAGGCGTCAAAGGGAGCGGCCGTGCCGGCCGCGGTATCAATGCGGTAGACGAGGGCCTCAAGGACGTCCACTACCAGGAGGAGCAGATCCACCAGAGGCGAGGAAACCGCGTATTCGTCCTTGCGCACGGCGTTGAGCAGGGTTTCCGCTTCGTGGGTGAGGCTGTTCATCTCCTGGAAGCCCACAATACCGCTGTTGCCCTTGAGGTTGTGAAAATAGCGGAACAGATCGTTGATCAGATCATGGTTCCGGGGATCCTTTTCCAGCTCCAGAAGGCCGTCGGAGAGACTGGAAAAGGTATCTTTGGCCTCTTCGATAAAGTCGCGCAGGTGGCCCTCGCCAAAGGCGGTCAGGGAATAGGCCGGCAGATTGGGCAGGGTTTCCAGCCAGCCCTGCACATCCCCCCCCTGGCGGGCCGAGGCCTGGGCGGCCGGGGCCGCCGCGGGCGCCGGGGTGGTCTCCGGGGCCGCCGGAGAAGGAGCCGGCTCAGGGGCCGCCGCGGGCGCCGGGGTGGTCTCCGGGGCCGCCGCGGGCGCCGGGGGGGATCCGCCGCCGGCCTTGAGGGCGTCCAGTTTATCCACCAGGGAGGAAATATCCACATCTCCCTCGGTATTAGTGCTTTCCAGACTGTCGATCATCTGGCGCAAGGCGTCTGTGGAGGCCAGGATGATGTCCATGATCTCCGAATTCACCGTCATATTGCCCTTGCGCAGCTCATCCAGGATATTTTCCGCCCTGTGGGCCAGGGTGTTCATCCTGTTCAGGCCCATGAAGCCGGAGGCTCCCTTGAGGGAGTGCATGGGGCGGAAAATCTCGTTGAGCAGCGAGAGATTGTCCGGAGCTTTTTCCAGCTCCAGCAGGTTGGGCTCTATCGTCTCAAGATGCTCTTTGGCTTCAACGATAAAATCCGCAAACAGTTCCGGATCCATGAAATCCTGGCTCATACGCTATTCCTTTGCGGGCGCGTGCCCGGCCGGGACGCCCCTTTCCCTTCACGCGGCCTCGCGGGAAGGTTTTTTCATTCTGATTTTCCCCGTCCCCGCGACGGGCCTCCGGGAGGGAAAGAAGAAAGCCGCGCGTCGGAGCGGGGAGCGCGCGCGGAGGCGAATACCTGTTGTCAGCCGATGAGCATGCGGATGTTTTTGACCATCTGTTCGGGCTTGGCGGGTTTGACCATATACAGATTGGCCCCGAGGTTGATGCCCTGCTGGATATCTTTTTCCTGTCCTTCCGTGGAGAGGACGACAATGGGCAGATCCCGGTAGGCATCCTGTTCCCGCACGGTCTTGATGAAGGTGAATCCGTCCATGCGCGGCATGTTGATGTCGGAGATAATCAAATCCACCGGGGATTTCGTGGCGTACAGCTTTTCCAGCCCGTCCAGTCCGTCTTCCGCCATGGTTACTATGAAGCCTTCCTTTTTCATGATAAAGGCCACAAGGTTCCGCACGGTCTTGGAATCGTCCACAATCAGAATATGTTTTGACATGCCGTCGCTCCTCTCACTTAAGAATGCTGGCAATGATCCTGTCCACGGAAACAATGCCCACCAGTTGTTCCCGCAGTTTCAGAAGACCCGCCACAAAATCGACGTTAATACCGAGATGGGCTTCAATGCCCCAGTCAATATCGCTCTGCCGCACCCGGTACATGGTGTGGACGCGTTCAATGATCATTCCCAGCTGCAGCCCCTGCCGCCGGCAGACGATGATGAACTTGTCCTCGCCGAGGCGCGGACTGCCCACCGCCAGGAGATCGCGCAGATGGACAAGGGGAGTGACCTTGCCCCTCAGGTTGATAACCCCCGCCACCATGCGCGGGGCCGTCGGCAGCTTGGACACCGGCATGGTCCGGATAACCTCCTGCACGGCAACGGTTGGGATGGTAAATTCCTGATTTCCCAGGAAAAATCCGACCATCTGCAATTCCTCGGCGTTGCGCAGCAGATCTTCCAGGGGCTGTTCCCCGGCCATTTCCTGGTGCAGATCCTGGGCGGCCTCCGGGGGGGAGGCGACGTCAATGCCGAGTTTGTGCAGAAACTCGCCCTCTCCCATCCCCAGGTACTTGTCCATGAAAGCCCGTTCCGCAGGGGAAAAGGAACCGCCTCCGGCCTTCTGGGCGGAAAAGTTCTGTTCCGTGAAATACTCTTCAGGACTTTTATTCATAATTCCATAATCTCTTTTGCGAGGTCCTCATACTCCTGGGCGCCCCGGCTGTCGGGAAAAAGTTCATAAATCACCCTGCCCTGGGCGCTGGCATCGCGGAAGTGGGTGTCCATGCCGATGACCGTTCTGAACATGCTGTCCCGCATCTTCAGGTCCAGGAGCTCCAGAACCCGCGCGCAGGCCCTGGCCCGCTTGTCGTGCAGGGTGGGCAGCACCCTGTAGCAGATGGGAGCGGGCAACACCTTGTTGAGCACCTTGATGGTGTCAAAAAGGAGCTTCAAGCCGTGCAGGGCCAGAAAATCAGTCTGGATGGGCACCACCAGCAGATCGCAGGCCACCAGGGCGTTCACCAGCAGAATCCCCACATGGGGCGGACAGTCCAGCAGGATAAAATCATATTCGCCCCGCACATGCCCCAGGGATTGCTGCAGAATGGCTCCCTTGCCCTTGCGGTTGCGCAGATCCACCTCCAGTTCCGCCAGACGGATGGTGGCCGGCACCACGTCAAACTCCTGCGTGGGATGGTGCTGGCGGATGGAATCCCACAATTTCCCCGGTTCCGGCCGGTCTTCCGCAAAGATGTCGTTGGCGGAAGAGGTCAGTTCATCCGGATAGTAGCGCAGATGCACGGAGGCGCAGGCATGGGGATCCAGATCCAGCAACAGGACGCGCTCTCCCATCCTGGTCAGGGCGGAGGCCAGGGTCACAGCGGTGGTTGTCTTACCCACGCCCCCTTTCTGGTTGGCGATGGCGATCACCCGCGCGGTCCGTGTCTCTGGCGTGCTCATGCCCCCTATGCCTCTTTGCGGTAAACAATGGTCCCTGCGTGATATTCCGGTTTGAAAGCCCGCGAGATGTTGTGCAGGGATTCCGAGTGGCCGATGAGGAGGCACCCGCCCGGCAGAAGGTTATCATAAAAAGATTCAATGATCTGCTTTTTCATCTCGTCGTCAAAATAAATGATCACGTTGCGGCAAAAGATGATCTGCGAGCGCTCCACGCGCCGGATCAGGAGCTTGTCGCTCAGGTTGATGTGCCCGAAGGAGACGAGCCGTTTCAGCTTGGCGTCAATATGGAACTCAGCGTTATCCTTGGTGAAATAGCGGTCAATGATGCCGGCAGGCGTGGTCCGCAGGGCGTACTCGCTGTAAACCCCCTTGCGGGCCGCGGCCAGCACCGCCTCGGAAAGATCGTTGGCCGTGATCTTGATGTCCCAGGAGGCAATCTCGCTCCTGAGCGCCTCGTTGAGGATGATGGCCAGGGTGTACGGCTCCTCTCCGGTGGAACAGCCCGCGGACCAGACGCGCAGCTTGCGCAGGCCGGATTTGCGCAGCTTGTCCAGCTCCGCCTTGAGCACAACGTCCTGAAAGACCTGAAGCTGGGGGGGATTGCGGTAGAAGCTGGTCTCGTTGGTGGTGATGACTTCAAAAAGCTTGATGAGTTCCGCCTGCTTGCCAACGTCAAAGCGCAGATAGTAGTAATATTCCCCGAAGGTCTTCAGGTTCAGTTCCTTGATGCGGTTGCTCAGGCGGTTTTCAATAAGGTATTTCCGGTTTTCCGCGATATAGATTCCGCATTTTTCATAAATAAAATCCCGCAATTGAATAAACTCCTCCGGAGAGACCCGGATGGTCCGCGTTCCCGCCACGGGACTCAGGCCGGCGGCGGGGGACAAGGGCGATTTGCCGGACAGGGGCGAGCCTGGTCCAAGGAGGGAGGACGGCGCCAGGGACGGGCGGGCGGACAAAACGGATGGAGCGGACGGCTTGCCGGACAGGAGGGAAGCGCCGCCGGTCTGGCCGGGACGGGCGGTGGAGGGGGCGCTGAGGGGAGAAGATGGGGGAAACAGGGCCATGATTAGTCTCCTGTTTGCAGACGGATGGAATTGATGGCCTGTTCCGCCGCTTCCTGCAAATCCGGATCGGGATTTTCCAGAAAGGGCAGAATCGCCTGGAAGGCTGCCTCTCCTCCGATTTTCCCAAGGGATTCAATGGATTTGATGACAACAAGATGATTTTCGCCGCCCAGCATCTCGACGAGCCGTTCCGTGGCTTCCCGGACGCCCTGCTCGCCCAGGCGTTCGATGCAGCGGGCCTGCACCCATGGGGCCGGGTCGTCCAGTCCCCGGAACAGGCCGGGAATGAAGCGGGGATCCGCGAGGGCGCCCAGGGTGTCCACCACAGCCAGCCGCACTTCCCTGTTTTCATCCCCCAGGCGCTCTTCCAGAAGGGCGAAGAGCTCATCGGACAGGACCCCGCCCCGGCCGAAGGACTCCACCGCCACCTTGCGCACGTCCGGGGAGGGATCGCTCAGGGCGGCCCGGAGTTCCTTGCTGAATTTTTCGCGATCAAAGTGGCTCAAGGCGTAGATGGCCATCAACCGCTGGGTGGGGTCGCTGTTGCGGGTCAGCTCCCGGAAAAATTCCTCCAGTTCAGGCGTGCGCAGATGGATGAGGGCCTCCAGGGCCGCCTCCTTCACGTCGTCATAGGGATGGGTCAGCAGATCGATGATCCGTTCCTGCACCTTGCGGCTTTCGCCGGTGCGGCCGAGGAAGAGGAGGGCGCCGCGCAGCACCGTGCCGTCGTCGTGGCGGTCAAGGATGTCCATGAAGAAACCCTGGTTTTCCCGGCCGGCGTGATTGGCCAGTTCCAGAACCATGTACCGCTGCATGTCGCGGGAGCGTTCCCAGAAGATTTCCATGAGCAGGGCCACGGCCCTCTGTTCATTAAGATAGAGCAAGGCGGCCAGGGCGATCTGGGCCACATGGTCTTCGCCCGCGCGCGCCGCCGCTTCGAGTTCCGGGATGCCGGCGGTTTTGATCAGGGCGGCCAGGATTGCCTGGATGCGGTCCTCGTCCTTTTCCGGGTCCAGGCCGGCCGCGAGTTTGAGAATGTTGGCCGTGGCGTCCGTTCCCTCGCCGCCGAGCACGGCGAAGCCCCGGAGCATGGCGTCCTGGATGTCGGTGTCCTCGTCCGTGAGGGCGGCGTTCATATAGCCGCGCAGGCGCCGGCAGCCCGCGGCGCCCAGGAGGCGCAGGGACTCGTCGCCCATAATCTGGATGATGGCCTTGACGATTTTGTTGCACAGCGGCCTGGGGGAGGTGTCCAGACGTTTGAGCAGCAGGGGAATGGCCTTGATGTTGCCCATCTCGCCGAGGGCATCCACAATCATGGAGGCCACCAGATCCGTGGAATGCTGCAGGGCCTGAATCATGGCCCGGATGGAAGATTCCGCCTTGATCTTGATCAGGGATTCAATAACGGCGAACTGGACCCATTCCTCGTCCTGAAGGGCCTTGTTCAGGGCGTCGGCCGCTTCGGGGTAGGCCAGGACGCCGAGGCTGACCGCCGCCTGATAGCGGACATTGACCTCCGGATCATGCAGAAGGGCCTTGCACAGGGGAGGCACGGACAGGCTGGTGCCCATCGCCCCCAGGATGTCCGCGGCAAAGATGCGGATATCCGGGTCTTCGTCGCTCAAAAGGACGCGCAGGGCTTCAAAGTCGCTGGCCCCCAAGGCGCGGAGCATGTCCATGGCGATATTCCGTATGGGGGCGTCCACCGAACGCAGCAGGGGGATGACGGCATTGACCACAACGGGCCCGCCGATCTTGCGCAACGCCCTGTCCACGGCCTCCTGCACACCGATATTCGGACTGTCGATATGTTTGACCAGAAGGGGTATGGCCTCGCGCAGCTTTTCCGCGCCGGCGCGGTGCGCGCCTTCCCGGATGGATTCCGGATCATCGGCGGCGAGCAGGGTAAGGGGATCGATCTTTTGAGGCATGGCAGACTCCATACAAATATAGCGTCACATCCAGAGCGGATGGCGCGTCGCCGGCCGCGCCGGCTTCAGCGGACCACCGCGGCGACAATGGCCGCGGCGATATCGTCCAAATCCACAATCTCATCGGCAAGATGGAAATCCACCAGGGCCTTGGGCATACCGTAGACCACGCAGGTGGCCTCACTCTGGGCTATGGCGTAACCGCCTTTGCTCTTCAGGACCTTCGTTCCCTCCAGACCGTCGTTGCCCATGCCCGTCAGCATGACGCAAAACGAGCGCGGACCCAGGGCCAGGCCCACGGTTTCCATCAGCACGTTGGCCGAAGGCTTGTACAGGGCGTCCCGGGGCTCTTCCGTAACCACGGCCATGAGCGCGCCCTTGCGGTTTTCCAGGCGCAGGTGCCGGCCGCCGGGACAGACGTAGGCCGTGCCGGCCTTGACGCGTTCCAGCGGCTCGGCCTCCTTGACGGCGATCTGGCTCTCGTTGTTCAGGCGGGCGGCAAAGGGGCCGGTAAAGGTCGCCGGCATGTGCTGCGCTATGAGGATGGGCACGGGAAAGGCGGCGGGAATGGCGGAAAGGATTTTCTGCACCGCCGGCGGGCCGCCGGTGGACACCCCGATGGCCACCACATCGTAGCGGAAGCCGCTGCAGGGAAGGACCACGGGCATGGACCGCCGGGAAACGGGCGCTGCCGGCGGCGCGGCGTGGGATGCCGCCGGAGGGGAGGAGAGGGACTTGCGGTGGACGAGACGGATAAAGGCCTTGCGCCTGGCCAGGGCTTTCAGTTTCGCCGGCAGGTCGCGCTGGATCCAGCTCAAGTCCGAACCGGCCGGGCCCTTCGGGATGAAATCCAGGGCGCCGAGTTCCAGAGCCTTGAGGGTGGTATGGGCTCCTTCGTCGGTCAGAGAGCTGACCATGAGGACCGGGCAGGGGGACTCGGCCATGATGCGCTTCAGGGCGGTAATGCCGTCCATGCGGGGCATTTCCACGTCCATGGTCACCACGTCGGGGTCCAGGGAACGCGCCAGGGCAACGCCTTCCTCCCCGTTCCTGGCCTGTCCCACCACCTGGATATCCGGGTCCTTTTCCAGGGCGGCAACCATGGAGTGGCGGGCAAAGGCTGAATCGTCAACAATCAAAACTTTCACCACGGGAAATACTCCTTTGGGCGAACCCGGCACAGGCCGCCTCCTCATCATCAGGCCGGGACCTTGCCGCCGCGGCGGCGGCGCGGGAGGCCTCTGCCCGGGAACGGGTAGATGGCGTCCGGCAAAGGTATCTTCTCGGAAACACCATGCCACGGAATCGGCAAAGGCACAAGCCGGATGCCCTCAAAGGAGCGCGTCCTCCCGCGCCCCCTTTCTCCTGCCGCGAAAGGAAAGATTTTCTCTTGCTTCCGCGCCGGCCTTGACTTATAAACCGGGAACCTCTCCGTCTGTCGGGATGTGGCTCAGTCTGGTAGAGCACTGCGTTCGGGACGCAGGGGCCGGAGGTTCAAATCCTCTCATCCCGACCAGAAGAAGGGGAAAGTCCTGCGGGAAACGCCGGGGCCGGGCGGTTGACTTTTGCCGCCGCTTTCCCGTACAAGGATTTGCGCTTCAGGGTCATTAGCTCAACTGGTAGAGCAGCTGACTCTTAATCAGGAGGTTGCAGGTTCGAGTCCTGCATGACCCACCAATTTGATGTTTATCGAAGTCCGCCAAGGTTCACAAAAAGCCTTGGCGGACTTCGTTTTAAGGGGCATTAAGGTGCGTTTGCGTCCATCAAAAGTTGGCTCTTCGACGCTGACTGTGGAATGACGTGGTCCCCATAGTTTGACCTGCGGCGGGAAAGGGGCACGCTCATTCCCTCAGCCGACGGCGGATAATGAGAGCGACTACAATACCGGTTCGGGCTGCTTGGCCCTATTTCTCCACCTGCTGCAGGATCATCTCCACCTCATCCAGGGAAAGGCCGGTGGCCTTGGCCAGTTGGTCGGAGGTGCGGCCCTTTTTCCCGCCGGCGAGGATGATTTCCCGCAGGAACTGGGGGGAG